>JBILPY010000524.1:0-3635 GCA_044373575.1 Prosthecobacter sp.
ACCAACGTTACCATTGATGCCGGCGGGTTGAGCAATGGCATCACCATCTCCGGTGGCGGCAACGTGCGGCTCTTCACCGTGAACACCGGGCGCACTGTCACCCTGAGAAACCTCACGCTCAGTGATGGCAAGGGCGTGGGGGGTGGCCTCAACGGCATCGGCGGCGCGATTTACAACAACACCGGTGCCACGCTGACGCTGGAAAGCTGCACCCTCACCGGTCACTCCACCAACATAGGCGGTGCGATCTTTAACAACGGCGGTGTGCTGACACTGACCGGCTGCACGCTCTCCGGCAACAGCGCCAACAGCACGGGCGGGGCGGTCCATAGCCTCGGCACCGGCAGCCTGGCGGCGCTGGGATGCACCTTCTCTGGTAACTCCGCCATTGGCAGCGGTGGGGCACTCTACACGGGCGGCACGACCAGTCTCACGCAGTGCACCTTCACCGGGAATGCAGGCCAGGATGGCGGCGGTATTTACAATCAGTTCTCCAGCTTGCTGGCCCTGACCCACTGCACCCTGTCACTCAATACCGCCACGGGCGCCGGAGGTGGCATCTACAACAGCTACTCAGCCCTGACCCTCGCAAACTGCATCGTGGCTGAGAACACGGCTGCGACCGGCGCGGACATCATGAACTCCGGCTCCACGCCGTTAGGCACTGCCACAGTCACCCGCGTGGGCATCAACATCATCAAGTCACATGCGAACAGTGGCAACTCGGCCACCGACAACGGCCCCTCTTCCATCAATGCCGCGCCCCTGCTCAGCCCAATCGCCAACTCCGGCGGTCCTACCCAGACCATGCCGCCGCAGCCCGGCAGCCCGGCGCTGGATCAAGCCAGCGTGCTGAATCCCGCGCTCACGACGGATCAACGTGGCTTCCCAAGACCTCTCGGCCTGCGGCCAGACATCGGTGCGGTGGAGGGCACCGTCATCATGGTCACCACGCCCGTGGATGAACTGGATGCGCCTGGCTCTCCTGGCGCTGGCCTGTCCTTGCGTGAAGCTGTGCGCGATGTTCCAGCTGGTGGCACCATCGCCTTCGACCGTGGCGTGTTTCACAGCACCACCACGAACACGATCACACTGACCAAGGGGCCGCTGAATCCGCAGCGCAACTGCACGCTGAATGGCTCGCTCAATCCCGGCGGCATCAAGATCGTGCAGGTGCCGGCCATCTCGGCACAGCCTCAGCTCCAGAGTGTGGCGAGCAATGCCCCGGCCAACTTTACCATCACCGTGACCAACCTCAGTGGCGGTGTGGCCTATGCCTGGCGTAAGAATGGCACTGCCAATGGCAACACGACTGCTGCCTTGAACTTCGCCAGTGCTCAAGATGGCGATGAAGGCGTCTATGATGTGGTGCTCAGCGAGGCCGCTGCGCCCGGCACACTGACGCTGACCGACGTGCTGCTCGGTGCCTTCGCCGCCACCAGCCAGCCCGCGAGCCTCATCGTGGAAGGCTCCGCCGTGGCGATCCAACGTCATCCCGCCAACGCCATGATCGCCATCGGCAGCAGCCACACGCTCAGCGTCGTCGCTGCTGGACCGGGCACGCTGACCTACCAATGGACGCTGAATGGCAAGAACATCAGCGGAGCCACGAAGGCCAGTTACCTCATCGCCAAAGCCGCGCTGACTCATGCCGGAACGTATCGCTGCGTCGTGAAGTCTGGTGCGACGACCGCGCCGAGCGACCCTGCCGAGATCGGCGTGGTGGACACGACGCCGAAGACCGTGAGCCTGCTCGCCAGCGCCACGGCCAGCTTCACCGCGACGGTAAATGCCGCAGGCAATGGCCCGCTCACCTATGCCTGGCTGAAGAACGGCGGCGGCACGGCCTTCACCACGAAGAGTTTGGTCATCAACCCTGCGGCTGCGGAACATGCCGGACTCTATACCTGCACGGTGACAGGTGCTGCGGGCGTCTTCACTGGCGGTGCGCCAACGCTGCTCACCGTGAGCAATGCCGCGCCGCAGATCGTGAAGCCGCTGAACCTACCCGCCGCGACCATCGGCCAGACTTACTTTTACCAAATCCCCATCGTCAACGTGGCGGGGGCGCCTGCGACGGCCTTCACGGTCGGCGGACTGCCGCCGGGCATGACCTGGGACAAGCTTACCGGCATTATCTCCGGCCGCCCGACGGCCTCGACGAAGCCTCTTGGCTATCCTTTGACCATCAAGGCCAGCAACCCCAAGAGCAGCGACAGCACCACGGCCACGCTTTTGCTCAATATCGTACCCGCAGGTGCCGTCGGCGTCTTCGCCGGACCGCTGGAGCGCTCACCGCTGAACGACAACCTCGGCGGCCGCTTTGACCTCGTCACGACCGCCACGGGCACCTTCAGCGGCAGTCTCACGCTCGGTGCGCGGACGAAGATCGGCTTCACAGCCAAGATCCTGCAAAGCGCCGGCGCCGGCGATGTGATTCTTTACGGCAGCATCCCCGGCATCACGCTCGCGGACAAGACCCCACTCATCGCGTATGTGGAGATCTTCGCCATCGAACAGCGTGCCGTGCTCACGCTCCTGCATCCGAACGGCACCACGCAGCAAACCATCGCCTGGCGCAATCCGTGGCTGCTCAGCAAGACGCCCGCGCTGAACAATCCCGCGACGCCCTTCGCTGCCACTTATACCGCACGACTCGATGTCGGCATCGGCGGCACGGTGTGGCCCAGCGGCTACGGTTACACTAGCTTCACCGTGAAGACCAACGGCACGCTCACGCTCGCAGGCAAACTGCCCGACGGCAGCGCGATCACTGGCGGTGCCTTCGTGAGCAAGGACGGCGAGATCGCGCTCTTCAACCTTCTGTATTCCAATCGCAACACGCACGTCGGGAAGCTTGTCATCACACCTGGATCGCCAGTGACCAACAACACGCTCGCAGGCACCACGAGTTGGTGGAAACCCACCCCGCTCGCGAATTCGACCGACACCATTTACAAGGGCGGCTTCTTCGGGGTGCCCGTGACATTCGCCGGAGCGCCGTATGTCGCGCCCGGCAAGGGAGCCATCGTCCCCGGCTTCACCGCCGTCGCACTCGGCAGCACGAATGCGAAGCTCAACTTCACGCTCGGCAATCTGGACGTGGAAGCGAAGGAGTTCAGCCAGCTCCTGCGCATCTACAACCCAAGCGCCACCGGATTACCCAACAAAGGCACCCCCACTTTGCCGCTGACGAACACCACCAAGCTCACGACGCTGGATGCCGCGAAAGGCCTCTTCACCGGCAGCTTCGTCATCAACGGAGCCACCACCGCCCTGAACCGCCCCGCGCCGTTTGAGGGACTGATCGTGAAGATCGGTGCCACCACGCAAGGCTACGGCTTCTTCCTCCTCCCCACCGCCACGCCGAAGATCTCCACCTCACCGAAGCTCAGTGGGCGTGTGGTGCTGCGCGTGCCGTAGCTTCGATTGATAATCGAAGCTCCCCGCTCTACCAAATCATTCGACTACCAGTCGAATATACCTCTCTCACTTCGTCGCTGGCAGTGCGCGGGGGATTTCCTCAATGGGCATGCCGAAGCGGATGGTCTCCTCCATGATCTGGGTGCGGCGGGACTCGATCTGATTCGGGCTGTTCGCGGGGTCGCGATTGTTGACGATGTTTGGCTGAATGA
>JBILPY010000525.1:0-3628 GCA_044373575.1 Prosthecobacter sp.
GATGAAATGCCGGGTATGTGCTGCTCTCACCTGATGTGAGAGTTTTCCGGGTTTAAACTTAAAGAGGCGTCTGGCCTTGTGAAAAATGCGGGCGCGCAGCTTCTTCATCCGGCGACGGATGGCTTGAGCGAGACATTCTGAGTCAACATGATTTGAATGCTCAAAAAGCATGTCGAGGTCATGCATCTGACCAAGCCAGCCGCCGATCTTGCGCGAAGCGCTCAGGCGCTGCCTGTCACGCAGGACAAGGAGCGACTGAAAGTAATGATCCTTCACCGGTGCGCGCCAGTGATGCAAGCAGGCGGACGAGGGGTTGCGCTCGCAGCGCCTGAACCATCGGCGGGCTTTCGCATAACGGAGGGCATAAGCTTCGGCGATGTCATCCAAGGCCAGTGGGTGAAGCCTCATGGCACGCAGCCGTCGGGTGAGCGCGTGGGCCGTTGCCTTGAGTCTCCGCTGCTGGACTTTTCCTGGAAGCTGATAAGTGCCATCACGATTTCCAGGAGCGGAGCATTCCTTGCGGCAGACGATGCCTCCATCACTGAGTTCGACAAGCAGCGCATTTAGCACATGCTGGTCGCGATTCATGGCAAAGGCACGCTTGAGTGCTCGCACACCGCGCCGGATGGCCTTCATCGTGGCGGGAGCCACTCCAGGCTCGATGAGGCGCAGGATGGCGAGGATTTTCTTCATGCGTACACGCAACGCATGAATGCATGTATGAGGGGGATGTGACGACAGCAACCTCAAATCGCGTTCAGCTTGTCCCGAGATTGACAGCAAGACCTGCCGCAGTCTTTGCCCAGAAATCAATGTTTCTTCGAGTGAACGTGCCATGGCCATACCAGATGAGAGTTCACTTTTGTTCCTCTTCGCCCGGAACCACCAGTACCGGACAATGGGCGCGCTTCAAGACATCATGAGCGACGCTGCCGACGAGCAAATCATAGATCGTGCTATGGTGATGCGAGCCAAGAATGATCAGGTCGGCGTGGCATTTTTTGGTCTCCTCGAGCACGGCGTCAACACTGGCTCCTTCCAATTGCCGTACGGAGGCGCGCACACCAAGTTTGATCAATGAGTCGCGCATCTCCATGAGCTGCACGTAGTGCTTCTGAACCGATTCCCTTGAGGGCTCCTGCATGATCACGGGCGAGACCAGTCCCACATCAACGACCACAGCTTCCTGCGCCACCATATGCAGGATGATCACCTCGCTGTTGAACACCGAGGCAAACTTGCTCGCCTGCTTGAGCACTTTGAAGGTGAGGTCGGAAAGATCGACCAGGGCCACAATGGTTTTCATAAGGGCGTGTTTTCCGTGGAAGGCTTCACGATGAGAAGCGAACATGGCAGCCGGGTCAGCAAACGTTCCGCTGTCGATCCCATGAGCATGTAACGCAGGTTCGTGCGCCCTTTGTTGCCAACGATTATTAAATCCGCTTTCACCTCCTGTGCATGTGCCACGATGCCGTCGCCGTAGTTTGTGGCTTCGTGAAGCACTTCAGCTGACTTGATACCCTGCGCGGCCTCACCAACAAAAACATGCAACTCTTGACGGAGGTTTTCAATGTGTGCCCGCCGCTCCTCTGCGGTGAAAACGACCGACGGATAGCCTGATTCAACAAACATGTCTCCAGCGGGAGCAACCACCCATGGCTCCTTCCACACATGCAGGAAATCAACACTGGTTGAGTCCTTCACAGCAATACGTCGGGCGGCAGCGACGACCTCACGGGCGGTCTCTGAGAAATCAATGCATGCGACAACTTTCTGAAATGCCTGTGGGTGATTGGAGCGAACCAGCAGCACCCGTGAAGGAGACTTGCGGGCCAGTTTGCCGGAAACCGAACCCGCTCCCGCGACAGTTCCTCCTGCACCCGCAATCCCGGCCACGAGTAAGTCTGCATTCAAGTTGCGGACCTGCTCAAGGATCTCATGCAACGGTGTGCCAATGGTGATTTTGACATCTATATTGGTCGGCACTTCTGACTGTGTCAACCAGCGGGTGAGTGCGGTGCTGGCACCTTCAGCCGCTTTCCCTGCCTGGCACTCGTAACTTGATTCACGGCTGTCAGCCAGAGTCGCCACTGCCGTAGAGTCAATCACATGCAGCACATGCAGTTTGGCGCCCTGGAGACCGGCGATTCGCGCCGCTTGGTCAAGAGCAGCACGGGAACTCGTGGAAAAATCCACGGCAACGAGGATGGTTTTGAGCGTACTCATGGAGTAGGAATGATTAGCGCGTTGATTTTGGCGACGTTTTGACGACGGGGATGGGATGGGCATCCCTGGTAGTCAGTAATGCAAGCGTCTCGCGAATCACATCTGCATCCACCGCGACGGCGAGATGGGAGAACTTGTCCGCTGTCGGAGATATACGTTGAATGATCATGCCGACAAGTTCAGGGCGGCGGCCACAACCGATGAGGAAAACCGGAGCGCCGCTGTCGCCGGGATAGACGTCCGAGTTTATCAGAAACCTGCCATGCGCCTGCGGTGTGCCCACCGGATACGAGGAGACTCTGCCACTGCGCAGCACCGGGAAGGCTCCCTCCGTGCCAGGCAACACTTCGGGATAGCCAAGAAATGAAACTTCGGCACCCGAACGCAGGGATTTGCCATTACGCGCAATACCGCTTTCAACCAGCGAAGAAGGCAATCTGGCGAGACCGGCCACTTCCGGGGGAAGATACAGCGCGAACGCAGCAAGATCGTGCGAGGGATGCCTCACATAGAAAGGCTCTTTCCCCCTCTGCTTGGACGGGATGAAAGCAAGGAGAGAGACATCCGTCTCGCCGGCTGCATCCGGTTTGCGAAAACCAATGATCAATGGCCCGCTGCCAATGGTTTCAAGGACATGAACGGAGGTGAAAAGGACGGGTGTCACGCCTCCCGTCACCCTTGCATTCCGATGGTTGATGATGAACCCGGTGGCTGCGCCCTTTTGTGTGAGCAGCGGGTATGTGGACCACATCATCTTCTCTGTCACATTCATGTGCCTGGCACAGCCAGACATGACCATGGGCATGATCAATGGCATGATGAAAAGAGTGCTGCGGAGCAAAATCATTGGAGAGCCGAGCCAGCTTTTTTTATAAAGTTGCCCACTCTTAAATCAGCCTGTCGACGATCTTTTCTTCAACAGGCAGATGTCAGTGACGCGACTCAGTAAACGGCTGAGAACAAAAGGGGGCTCTTCCCCATGGTCTTCACACGCCTGCGCTGTCTAAATTTTAAAAACATCCTTGGGGGCGTGAGCCCGGCTCGAAAAGCGGGGGATGGACCAACACCCTGAAATCCATCCCATGAAAACGGCCATCAAACTCGCATTCATCACACTGGCAGCGCTGACGAGCTGCAAAAAGCCCATGGCTCCAGGCGCTGCTGAGCCACCCGCCAAAGAGGCGAGCAAGGCGCCCGCCATCACGCCTGCACCTGCATGACCATCCGCACCTAAAGCGCCGCCAACCCCAGTCGCTCCGCCCGCAGTGCCACCAACGACTCCACCCGTTGTGCCCCCTGCACCTGCCAAATAAATTCATCAATATATTATAAAAGACAAGCCGGATCTCCAGCAAGGCCTTGATGGAGCCCGGCCTATCAAAATCACTGGTGCAACGAATTT
>JBILPY010000526.1:0-3623 GCA_044373575.1 Prosthecobacter sp.
GCGGAAACACCGGCGGTGGAGAGTTACCGCCGTATCCATGGCTCGCTCGCCGAGTCGCTGGCGGAGCATGGGCAGAAAGGCTGCCGGCTCGCCATGCCCGAAGATTTGATCGAGGGGCCGTTTTGCTTCGTGGCTCCAGCGCTGCATGACGTGATCCGTGGCAAGGTCAAAGTCGCAGGAGCCGGGCAGAGACGCGGCAAGCTCGGCTTCCTCCATCAAGGCAGTGTCCAGCAGGTCAGCATCGCCCCCGATTTCTGGCCCAAGTGGGCCGCGCAGCTGGCGAAGGAAGTGCTTATCACCCACGACATGCCCGCCGCCATCCAATCCCGCGCCGAAGACCTCACCGCCAAACGCTTCTCCCTCCCCCAATGGCTCTCCGACCGCGACGACCTGCTCTAACAGCGAACTGAGAACAGCGAACTGAGAACTCACGATGCACCTCTTCGTCTATGGCACCCTGAAACGTGGACACTCCAACCACGGCTACCTGCGCGACCAGCAGTTCGTCAGCATGGCCATGACCCAGCCGCGTTATCGCCTGCACGATCTCGGCGGCTATCCCGGAATGGTGCTCGATGAGCACGACGGCATCTCCATCCATGGTGAAATCTGGGAAGTCGATGCCGAGTGCCTCGCCCGGCTCGATGAACTCGAAGACATCGTAGGTGGCGAATACGCCCGCGAACTCATCCCGCTCCTACCGCCCCACGATCAAGCCCCCATCGAAGGCTACCGCTACCTCCGCGATGTCTCACACGCCCCCGACATCGGCGGCAGTTGGTGACACCGTGGCCCCCTCCACCTGATACACCGCGCCGACGAGCGCCTCATCGCGTGCCCAGTCGAGCGTCGTCGTCGTGATGATCTTTTGCGTGCCCGCTGGCAGCAGGCTCAGCAAAGCACGTCGCCGATGCGCATCCAGCTCGCCGAAGACATCGTCAAGCAGCAGCAGCGGCGGTTTGCCAGCCGCCGCCTCCAGCACACGCGCCTGAGCCACCTTCATCGCCAGCGCCACGCTGCGTTGCTGACCTTCCGAGGCATAGGTGGAGGCATCGAGAGCATTCAGAGTCAGCGTCACATCATCGCGATGCGGCCCCGCCGCTGTCTGCCGGTTGCGACCTTCCTCATCACGCCGTGCTGACAGCTCCTCGGCCAGATTTTCTCCGGTAAACCCAGGCGCATAGGCCATCTCCACATGCTCGGCCCCCGTGCTCAGATCATGGTGAACACTCGCCACATGCGGCTTCAGCGACTCGATCAGATCCGCCCGCCGCGACCTCAGCACCTGGGCAAAGTCATCCATCACCCGCGCAAAAGCATCTGCCTGCCGCCATTGGATCACCGCATCGCGCTTCAGCACATGATTGCGCCCGCGCACGGCTCGTTCGTAGCCTCGTAGAGCCTTCAGATAGTCGGGAAAGATCTGGCTGGCCGCGAAGTCCAGGTAGCGCCGCCGATGCTCCGCACCGCCACGCAGCAGATTCATATCGCGATGATCCATCCACACCACCAGACCGCTGCTCGCCAGGTAATCGCCTGACTTGCCACAGACCGCTCCATCCATCGCCAACCGCCGCGCCGTGGCCGACTGCGCACAGCGCAGCCTTTTCCCATCCAGCGTGCCCTCCACCAGCATCGTCGTCGCCCCCAGCCGGATCATCTCCCCACGCTGGCTCGTGCGTGGCGATTGCAGCCGCAGTAACACACACGCGGCCTCCATGAGCGAGGTCTTCCCCTGCGCATTCCGCCCGATGAAGATCGTCGTCTCCTCATGCAGCCGCACACGGCATTCCGTGAAGCAGCGGAAGTCTCGGAGGAGGAGGTCGGTGAGCATGTAGGCGGTGGGAAACGAACGCGGGAGGGTTTTCGGTTGAATTGAAGGGCTCGGCTGGCATGGATCGCGGCCCAAGATCATGGCTACCTTCCGCACCGTTAAAGGCTTTCGCGACTTCTTCCCCGAGGACTGCGCGCTGCGCAATTACATCTTCGACACCTGGCGCTCTGTCGCGCGCCGTTACGGCTTCGTGGAATACGAGGGGCCGCTCGTCGAGAGCACGGATCTTTATAAGAAGAAGAGCGGCGAGGAGATCACCGCGCAGCTCTATTGCTTCAAAGACAAAGCCGACCGCGATATCTCCCTGCGGCCCGAGGTCACGCCCTCGCTCGCCCGCATGGCCACCACCCGCCAGCGCGACTACAAGAAGCCGATGAAGTGGTTTCAAATCGGTCCCTGCTTCCGCTACGAAGAACCGCAGGAAGGCCGCTCGCGTGAGTTCATCCAGTTCAATGCCGACATCCTTGGCGATGCCAGCACGGGCAGTGATGCGGAACTCATCGCGCTCGCGGTGGATGTCATGCTGGCCTTTGGCATCGCGGGCAGCGACTTCGCCGTCCGCCTCAGCAACCGCCAGATCTGGACGCAGTATCTCACGGAGAAAGCCGTGCCCGAGGAGCACTGGACGACCTTCCTTTCCACCATCGACAAGATCGAGCGCGCCAAGCCCGAGGAGACGGCGGAGAAGCTGGCAAAGATCGGCCTCAGCCTCGAAGACGTGCGCGCCTTCATGGCGAGTGTAGATGGCAGCCACCCCATCTTCGCCACGCTGCGTGCCGATCTCGAAGCTCGTGGTCTTTGGCAGTATGTCCGCATCGATGCCACCATCGTCCGCGGTCTAGCCTACTACACGGGCACGGTGTTTGAGGTCTTCGATCTCAAGCACGGCCTGCGTGCCGTCGCGGGTGGTGGTCGCTACGACAAACTCTGCGCGCTGATGAGCGATGGCAGCGTTGATATGCCCGCCGCTGGCTACGCCATGGGCGATGTCGTGCTCGGCATCCTGCTTTCAAAAACACCCGGCGCGCAGTTTGGCATCACCGAATACATGAACTCCCAGATCGGCGTCGATGCCTACATCGTCATTGCCGACGAAGCCCAGCGTGCTCCCGCGCTCGCCGCCGTGCAGGCCCTGCGTGGTGCAGGGTTGAGGATCGACTTCAGCATGGCTGCCCAAAAGGTCGGCAAGCAGTTCCAAGCCGCCGAGAATCAAAAAGCCCGCTTCGCCCTCGTCTTCGGTGCCGAGTATCCGCAGGTGCAGATGAAGAACCTCGTCAGCCGCGAGCAGACGATGGTGACCGCCGATGAACTCGTCGCCACCGTGATCGAAGCGCTGAAGCAGCCTGTCGTCGGGCCGTTGCTTGCCTGATTTGTCATGAGCATCGGGCGCATCGCCATCGTCGGAGCAGGCGCGGTCGGCTGCTACTATGGCGGCAGGCTGGTCGAGCATGGGCATGATGTGCATTTCCTCATGCGCTCAGACTTCGAGGTCGTGACGCGAGACGGCCTGCACATCACCAGCCCGCTGGGAGATGCGCATTTGCAGGTCAAAGCCTGCCGTTGCGCCGAAGAGATCGGCCCCTGTGATCTCGTCATCATCGCGCTGAAAGCCACGTCCAATCCCGCGCTGCTGGAAATCCTGCCACCGCTGATGCACGAGCACACCGCGCTGCTCACTCTGCAAAATGGCCTCGGCAATGAAGAGTTCCTCGCCCAGCATTTCGGCGTGGAACGGGTGCTCGGCGGGTTATGCTTTGTGTGCATCAATCGCACGGGCCCCGGTCAGATC
>JBILPY010000082.1:0-11716 GCA_044373575.1 Prosthecobacter sp.
CAAACTGCAAAGCAAGATCTTGGCGACGAACGTCTGAATTTCTGGAAATCTGCAAAATGAACCACTTGCCCCCTTTTTCATGTCGTAGGGGTACCTTTCCAAGGTATAGACTGCCCCAACAACTGCCACCCATGTACCCGGTCCGAACCAAGTAAGGCTGGAGTCGAGGATTAAATCATGGGGCTCTCCCGAAAAACGTGTAGAAACAACTATTACATAATAGCGTCCAGAATTAATCTCGTCAAAGCTAGCGAGGTCTACGGTTGGTTAACTTTTTAGACTATTACCAAACAACACCATTCTGCTTTAATTATGAAAATTAAACTCACCGCTTTTTTGGCGACAGTCAGCCTTTGCGGCTCAGCCTACTCTGCCACCTGGGGAACCATGGGGAACGTCACAGTCGCATTGTCGATTTCTTATAAAGAGGCGGCTCTTCAGCTCAAGGAGGTGAATGAGTTTGGGAAATTAGTTACGGTTATCGACCCAGAAACCAAAAAACCGGTCTCGACAGACACCAATAATTACACCATCGACACCTTCAAAGGTGAAGCCATCGTGAAGTCGGTCACTACCGATGAAAAGGGAGTCAAGATCAGTGTCTCCAAGTTTGGAAATGCAGAACTTCTCAAGTTTCTCGTCGATGATGAATTTGGTGCGGGACTTCTTCCCAAAAAAGGCAAGGCCCCATTCATCGCAGGCTGGACCCTGATCGCGATTAGTGAAAAGGAAGTTGATTCAGACGTCATAGAATCCGCGATGCGTTGCAGACACACAGACAACACCATTGTAGAGGTGCCGGACTTTGTTTTCGGTGGTCAAAATGACTTCGAAGTCGCTGCCATCGCGGAAAAGCGAATAACCACCTCTACAATCAACCCCGCCACAGGGGATGAAAATACCACGGAGACTTACTCCTACGCCGATACTTTCAAAGGCATTGGAAGTGCCAGTGTGCCTTCGTTTGATGGCCCCCTTAGCTGCACTGGATTACTCACAGGGTCCCACAAGGTTGTTTTCAAATCGGAAGGCACTGGCGCCGGCCAAATGACCACCGAAGTACTCGTCCCTGGTGCCATTAAACTCGACAAGATCATGGGCGTCTTGAATGGGCCGGGAGGGCAGAAATTAGTTGAAGGATCCATCAGCATTGCCCCAGGGATCGTCATTGATACGAGCACCTTCTTCCCCGGCATGTGATTTTTACGCAGAGTTTCTGTTGATCCACCAACACTGAGGGAGACTGGCGCAAGCCGCAAGGGCTGTCCCTCTATGAGGAAAAAAGCTGCTGGCTGTGTCTGCCTGATCCGGCTAAAACCAGTCAACCTTCATGCCCTTTCCTGACTGCATGCACACGCCTCGCTGGCTGGAGAAATCAGGCATGAGGTGCGACCGTGAACCGAGCTATGGCGGATGTGACGGGCCGAGCTAAAAAGCCGTAATTCACGCTCGCATCCGCGGCGCTCGTGCTCACAATGCCGCCATGCCCGCCGCCACTGACATCACCTTCGCGCCCATTGCGCAGCAGGTGGCGCGTCGGGTGGCGCTGAGGCGCTGGTTGGGCTGGCTGGGGCGCACGCTTTGGATCGCTGTGGGCGGCATCGCGGCACTGGCACTCGTCGCCATCATCAGTGGCAGTCAGGCTTTCTCCATTCTCGCGTGGATAGCGCTCGCCGTGTGGCTGATCGCACCGCTGGCCCACATCCTTTGGCAAAGGCCCGGCAGCTACAGCGTGCTCGCGCTTTGGGATCAGGCGGCGGGTCGTCGCGAGGCCTTTGCCTCGGCGTGGTGGTTCGAGCAGCAGCAGACACTCTCGGAGGCTCAGAAGGCCCACATCGACGCCCAGCGCGCGATCTTGCCCGAGGCGCAGACCGCCCTCGCCCGTGATCTCCCGCTTCAGCCGCATCGCTGGCTCTGGCTGCCGCCGGTGCTCGCGCTCGCCGGACTCTTCATCAGCGCTGCGGTGCATCCTGCGCCCGAGGTGCTCACCCTGGATGAAAAGATGGAGCAGGTGGCGAAAAGGGAAGGGGAGAAGCTCGCCCAGACCGATTGGGAAAAGAAGAAGCTCGAAGGGCTCGATGCCGAAGAGCAGGCTGCGCTGGAGAAGCTGAAGCAAAGCCTCAAGCAAACCGCCGAAGACCTGGAAAAAGCCGGTGGCAAAGATGCCCGCGACGTCATGTCTGACCTCGAACGCCGCGCCCGCGAGGCCGAGAAGCTGGCCGACCGTCTTGCCGCCGACAAAGACACCTGGGCCTCCGACAAACTCATCCAGTCCCTGCGCGAGCACGCCGACACCGCCGATCTCGGCGATGCCGTGGCCGCGAAGAACGCCAGCCAGACCGCCAAGTCTGCCGATGCCCTCGCGCAGCAGCTGCAGTCTCCGCAACTCACCAACGACGCCCGCGAGCGCTTGAACGAGACTTTGAAGGACAGCGAAAAGAGCGCCGAGAAGGAGGACAAGGCCCGACCCGTCGGCCAGCACGTCCTCCGCGCCGCCGAGCAGATGCAAAAGACCCAGCCCGCCGCCGCCGGGGCCGAATTCCATAAGCTCGCCGAAAAGATGCGCGACCAGGCCCGCCGTGAGCAAGCGCAGAAGGAACTCGAAAAGCTCGCCCAGCAGCTTCGGGATGCAGGCAGCAACATCACCGGCCAGAACGAAGCCGGCGGCATGAAGGAAATGGCCGCCGCCGGTCAGCAGAGCCCGCAGTCCCAGCAGCAGCAAAAGCAAGGTGAGACCCCGAAGGTCGGCCAGTCCCAGCCGGGGCAGCAAGGTCAGCCGCAGATGCAGCCGCCCGGCCTCGGCCAGATGAGCCAGGGCCAGCAGCAGATGATGCAGCAAAACCCCGTGCCCGGCACCGGCCAGCAGCAAATGATGCTCTCCCAGCAGCCGCCCGGACAGCAGGGGCAGCAGCCGAAAGACGGCCAGCCCATGCTCTTCGCCCCCATCCCTGGGCAAAAGCCCGGTGAGAAGCCCGATGCCTTCATGCTCGGCCCGCCCGGACAAAATCCCGGTGAAGGCCAGCCCATGGCCTTCGCCATGCCCGGAGGCAAAGACCCCGGCGTGGGCAAGGCCGACCTCAACGCCGAAGCCACAGACGCACAGAAAGCAGGGAATCAGAACATCGTCGCTGCCCAGCAGAACAACGACGGCGCCTCCAGCGTCCGCAGCATCGAAGGCGGCGCGCGCAAAGAAGACGCCAGCCGCAGCGCCAGCCAGATCGCCACCGAGACCCTCGCCGCCGAAGAAGAAGCTCTTGATGAAGCCGCCCTTCCGCCTTCACGAAGAGAGCAGGTGCGCCGCTACTTCACCGAACTGCGGAAGCGCTTCGAGAAGCCTTGAATCATCGCCCTTCTTCCGGTGGTGTCACGCGAGCCCCATGGAGAACCCGTCGGCCACCACCTCCGGCTCGATCACGCTTTGAGTGCTGTTGGGTGTCATGGGGTTTCTGTTGCTGGTGACCACGGCGTAGATCATCCATGCGGCACTCATGCTCCATCGACTGCTACTTTCCGCCCTCTTGGCCACTGCCCTCTCTGCTGAAGAGCCGCCAGCCTTTGATCGCCTGACGTTTCATGCGGCACCCAAGCCTCTGGCGGCGAAGGCGAAGACGAGTGACTGGCCGCGTGTGCTGGGGCCGAATGAAGACTGCTCCAGCCCGGAGTCGCCTTTGCTGAAAACCTTCCCCGAGGGTGGGCTGAAGCCGGTGTGGGAGGTGGCGATGGGCGAGGGCTACACCTCGCCCGCGATCAGCGGTGACTACTGCGTGATCTTCCATGCGCTGGAAAAGAAGGAGACGGTGGAGTGCCTGCATCGCGAGACGGGTCGGCGCTTCTGGATCAAGGACTACGGCATCGAGTATCAGGATCGTTACGGCTTCAGCAATGGGCCGCGAGGCAGCCCAGTGATCGCGGATGGGGTGGTGCTGACGCTGGGGGTGACCTCCATGCTGCACGCCTTTGATCTGAAGACAGGCGCGGAGCTGTGGAAGCATGATCTGCGGAAGGAATACAACGTGCCGCAGGACTTCTTCGGCGCGGGCACATCGCCGCTCGTGGTGGATGGGAAGGTCATCGTGAATGTCGGCGGCAAGGCGGAGGCGTTTGATGGCTTCGAAGATCGCAATGAACGGGCGCGCAAGCTGGCGACGAAAGGGGTGAGCGTGGCGGCCTTTGATGTGAAGACGGGTGAGGTGAAGTGGAAGATCGAAGACGAATGGGGCGCGAGCTATGCGTCTCCTGTTCTGGCAAAGCTGCATGGTCAGAGCAAGGTGCTGATCTATGCCGGCGGTGAGAGTGACCCGGCCATCGGCGGTCTGCTGTGCATCGATCCGGCGAGCGGGACGCTGCATGATCGCTTCCCCTGGCGTGACGAGGAGTACATCCAGTCCACCGGAAGCAGTCCGGTGGCGATCCCGGAAAAGAACCGGGTCTTCATCAGCACGGTCTATCCAAAGAATCGTCCACATGGCGGCGTGATGGTGGAGTATGACGCCAGCTTCAAAGCCAAAGAGGTGTGGCACAGCGCGAAGATCGCCTGCCACTGGATGAATCCTTTGTACATCGACGGCCACCTGTATGCCATCGACGGCGAGCGCGAGAACAACTCCCGTCTCGTCTGTGTGAATGCCGACACGGGCGTGGAAGTGTGGACGAAGAATCTCGAGTGGGAAGATGCAGTGCTCGGCACAGTCTTGGGGAGGAGCCGCCCGGTGGGGCTGAGCATCCTACGTGCGACTTTACTGAAGGTCGATGGTGCAGTGCTCTGCCTTGGCGAAGTCGGCAGTCTGCACTGGCTGAAGCTGACGCCGCAGGGCTGCGAGGAACTGCAACGCACGCAGCTTTTTTACGCACTGAACACCTGGAGCCTGCCTGCGCTGAGCCAGGGTCTCCTTTACGTGCGCCAGCAGACGGAAAGTCTTGACAGGAAGACGAACACGCGAGTGATCTGCTACGATCTGCGTGGCGAGTGAAAACGAAGAACCCCTGTGACCAGAGTGATCACAGGGGTGATGTTCGTCTCGACTGGATCTCAGCGTGCGGGCCAGACACTGAGGGCGCCGGTGGAGGTCAGGGGGCCGGCGGCGCGGAGCACGCGGTTGACCTCAGTGCCGAGTTCGGGGCGCTTGATCTCGGTGAAGTGGTTGGTGAAGTTCCACGCACCGCTATACATCCGGTAGAAAGAACCGGCGACGAACGCACCACCAGCGGTGCCGACATTCAGCGTGTGGTCAAAGGGCTCCATCATGCTGGCAGGGACGGCTGCGTTGACACCTTGAAGAGCTTCGATAGCGACCGGGCCGGAGAAGAGGCCGATGCCAAGGGCGGAGTCGATGCCGACCATGCCGTCGTTGTCCGTTTCGTTGTCACCAGCATTGCGCAGGTAGTAGAGGGGGCTGCCTTCCAGGCCGATGATGAAGATGCGCTCGCCAGGGGAGGACATCGTATTGCCGAAGATCGAGTATTCAGGATAGGCACGGCGGACGAGGTCGAGGTTTTTGTTGGCGGCTCCGGCGCGGCGGATGCGGCCCCAGTCGCCTCCGACGACATTGTGCAGGGCATAGTCGAGCGTCATGAGGCCATCGGTGGCATGAGCTTTGATCTTGGTGGTCTGGTTGTTGCTGTTTTTGTCCTGGTTGAAGATCTCCGTGTCGCGGCCATCAAAGCGGGCGATGCCGTAGTAGATGTCTCCAGCAGCGCGGCCACCATAGAGGTAAAGAGGGACCAATGAGCCGTCGGTGCGGACCATGCGGGCTGGATGCAGAGGGCCGTTGTTCATCTGGTTCCAGAATTCGGTGGTCAGATTGCCCAGGTCAGGATCGCTGGAGCTGATGAAGGAATTGACCACCGTGATGTTGATGGGGGAGTTGGCTTGGAGCTGGATGCCGACCACGCCAGCGGCCGCACGCATGGCGTCCCAGGCACCTTCGAGGACACCCTGCACGTCTTCGACACCATGGCGCAGATCCTGGCCGTAGTCCGCCAGAGGGCTACCGGTGTGCGGGCTGCTGACGGTCATGGCAAAGCGAGTGTCATTGCGCAGCTCGCGGAGGAACTGCTCATCCTCTTCACTCAAATTATGCCCGGCCACGGTGCCAGTGGGGATGCTCAGAAGGTAGCGGCTCACGAGGCCACCTTTGCTATGTCCGACGAGGACGATGTAGGGCTCGCGGCCTGCATACTGCTCAAAGCGGTTCTTCAGGAGGCGGATCTGGTCGAGCACCTGCTTGGCCATGTCACCGAGGGCGATGGAGCCATTGGCACGCACGAGGGCGGCGGCGGTGCCGGTGAAGCGCCCCTGCAAAGGTGCCGGATCTGTCGGGAAGGCGAACTGATTTTCGATGGCATTGTTGGTCATGTTCACCTTCCACGTGGCGGCGAAGAGGCGGCCTACGTTGCCGCCGGTCATGGTAAAGAGGTCCACACCTCCGTTCACGACTTCAGTCACAAAGGGGAAGTCCCAGTAGAAGCGGGAGTAACCAAGGTTGCCTGGGCGTGTGGAGGGTGTTCCCTGAGGGCTGGGTGGCTCAAAAGCACTCGGCGCAGCGGTGGGGACCGAAGTGCCGCCATGAATGAGGACGACCAGCGTGGGCCTAGTGGCACGGGCAAAAGGCCCGAAGCTTGGGATGAATTTGTCTTGAACAGTAAGGACGACCGGCGTGCCTGGGTTCTTGACTGGAAGTCCGATGGTGGGGATCGATGTCTGCGCGAAAGCTGCCGAACCGAGCTGGGCGAGTGTGAGCATGGACGCAGCGAGAGTGCGGGTCTGGCGGCTGAACTTGGTGAAGAGGGAAGTCGTTTTCATGAGAATGGATGTGTTTGATTTTGTTTTGAGTGTCCTGGCAGGCAGGGCTGCTGTTCACATCCACCCGATGCTGACCGCCCTGCGAACTTGCGCAGATTCCGAAAAGATTTTTCCGCGTGACCTTGGTGCCCATGAAAAAGGCACCGTCACCCGAAGGTAACGGTGCCTGGAGAATGCAGGCTCTGAGAGGATCAACACATCACGGCGATGGCAGCACTTCGACTTTGTAAAAGCGCTTCGGACTCACGCCAGGCGCAGTGCCAGTGACGACCCCGTCATCGGTCCATATCTTGGTGGTGCCATCGCCTGTGATGATGCCGGAAGCAGGGAACCAAGTGAGAAGCGTCTCGCTGTAAAACACCCGGTAGCTGCGCTGGGGCAGGGTGGGGAAGGCAACTTCGATGTGACCTGTCGTCGGATTGATAGGTGAAGTCGTCCATGGGTAGCGATCACTTCCGCCAGGATTCAGACCGAAGAGATACTCGTCCACGGCATTCAGACCATCTTTGTCACTGTCGATATTGGCGTCGGCGCTGCTGAAGCGGTTCATGCCGTTTGCGATCTCGAACTCATCGGCCACGCCATCGCCATCGCTGTCGGCAGCGCCTTGCTTGATGATGGTGAAGGTGTCCGGCGTGGTGAAGGTGCCCGTCGTCGCGCCCTTCTCGATGTAGGTGGCATTGAGTGTGTTGCCATTGATGTCGAGGTTTAAAGTGCCGCCCGTGTTGTAGCTGACATACATGGCTGCGTGATTGAGTGAGCCGCCATCCGCACTGCCTGCGCTGCCGGTGACGGTGTAAACCGTGCCGAAGTGGTCGCGCGGGCCGGTGAGCGGCTTGATGTAGGCTCCGGTGCCGCTGGGGCGGCCGCTGCCTGCGTTCTTCTTCATGGCATTGGTGAGAGTGCTGCTCACGCCGTAGTGGCTGTCGATGAGCATCGAGCGCTCATAAGCGTGGCTGTGACCGACGAGCACGACATCTGCACCGCCGTTTTCCAGGATGGGGCCGAAGTTCGTGCGCATCTGCACCATCTGCCCTTCGGTATCGCTGTCATGGCTGCCTTTGGAATAGGGCGGGTGATGGAAGATAACGATGATCCAGGTCTTCGTCGTGCTGGCGAGATCATTCCTGAGCCACACGGCCATGGGGCCGTCGCTGCCATTTACTTCGATGGTGTTTCGGCTGCTGGTTTGAGAGTCGAGATTCACGACATGCACATTGCCGTAGTCCCAACTGAAGTAGCGCTCCGTGCCGCTGGCGACACCACCGCATTCACCGGCTGTGGGGAAGGTGAACATGTCGAAGTAAGGGAAGTTCGCCGTGCTGCTGGTGCTGCCATTGTTGGCGTCATGATTGCCCAAGGTGCTCCAGAGTGGCATCTTGCGGAACATGGTGGAGTAGATGTTATAGAAGCCGGTCTGGTATTCGCTGTCGGTGCCGCTGTTGTAGGCGTTATCGCCAAGCATGAGGCACATGTCAGGAGCACGCGCACCGGTCCAGGCGTAGTAGGCATCGCGCACATCACGCTGGAACTGTGTGCCGCGTCCGCAATCGCCGACGACCCAGATGCGCGTGTCCGTGGCCGAGTTTGGCGAGGTGCGGAAGGTGTGCTCGGCGTCTCCGCCACCTAGGGAGTCAAAGGCGGAGCCGATGCTGTAGTAGTAGCGTGTGTAAGGCGTGAGGCCTGTGAGCTGGATGACGTGATCTGTGGCTGCAGCGGTTTCATTCACGGTGTTCGTGAGATTTGTCGGCGAGTCACCATAGCGCACACGACCCGCCACGCTTTGACTGCTGCGCCAGCGGACGACGATGCTGGTTTGATTGTTCTGATTCAAATACGGGCCGCGTGTGAGCGTGCCGCTGCCGGTCGTGGCATTGACGGTGACACTGGCGGCGCTGGATGACGTGATGTTGCTGTCATTATCAGTGGCGCGCGCAGTGAGGCTGTAAGTGCCGGTGGCGAACCCGGTCCAGGCAAACTCGTGCGGATCGGACGTGTCCTCGCCAAGCTTGGTCGCGCCGTTGTAAAACTCGACCTTCGTGATGGTGCCGTCGGTGTCGGCAGCCGTGGCGGTGAAGTTGATCGTGTCGCCAACATATGACACCGAGCCGTTTGCCGGAGCGGTGAGTGCGACAGTCGGCGGCTGGCCGACGGGACGAGTGATGGAGACATTGTCGAGGCCGATGATCTGATCGGGCGAGGTGGCGACTGCGTTGTCGTCCAACCAGCGAATGAGCAGCGTGGCTCCATCTTCCCAAGGTGCGGCGAGCGAGATTGTCGCGGGTCCCATGCTTGTCACGCCGACCGTATTTGGGACACTTGTGATGTCGGTGTTCAAGGCGGGCATCGCATTCCACGTCACGCCATTGTCGAGGCTATAGAAGGGGAAGTAGCCAGGCAGATGGTTCTCAGTCGCGACCGAGATGAAGCGGCGGATATCGTAGCCGATACGGATGGCGTTGATCGCTGCGCCCGTCGGATTGGTGAGGCTGAGTTGCAGGGCAACAAACTGTCCGCTCGTCGGCGAGGTGCCGAGCGCGCGATCCGTCGGCGATGCAGGCAAAGCATAGTTGAAGCCGGCGGTATTGCTGGTGGCGGTGAAGGTTGTCGCGGCGGTCAGGGTGTTATTCAACGTGCCACCACCAGCGGCGCTCGCTGGGATCGGTGTGCTGTTTTCATAGGTGGTGTTGGCACCACCGAAGACGCCGTAGAACGACCATCCACTGGGCGGCGCGGTGCCGCTGGCCATGCTGTCGAAGTTCTGCGCATAAGCCCACAGCGCGGGATCACCGGTGACATTGACGATGCTCGATGTCGTGGTGCCAGAGTCATTGTCCGTGGCCTTCGCTGTGAAGGTGTGAGCTCCAGCAACCAATGATGCAACGGTGAAACTGAACGGCGCGGTCGTGTCCTCGCCGAGCAATGTCGCTCCATCGAATAACTCCACCTTGCTCACCGTGCCATCGCTGTCGCTGGCGGTCACATTCAGCGTGAGCGGCACAGCAGGTGCGACCGCAGCATTGTTCGAGGGCGACGTGATCGCCACACTCGGTGCGACGTTGTCGATGTTCGTGACGGTGACGTTGATCGCAGTCGAGGTGGCAGTGGTCAGCGCGTTGTCCGTGGCCTTCGCCGTCAGTGAGTAGCTGCCGGTGAACACAGGCGTCCATGAGAAGGAATAGGGAGCGCTGCTGTCCTCGCCGAGTTTCGTCGCGCCGTTGAAGAACTCCACCAGCGTCACTGTGCCGTCCGTGTCGCTCGCATCAGCCTCGATGGTGATCGTGGCCGGTGCGTCGAAGCTGGCGTTGTTGAGCGGGGAGGTGATCGCCACCGTCGGTGGCAGGCTCGCGTTCACGGTGACATTAATGACGCTCGAAAGCGTGGTGGCACCGCCGTTATCCACGGCGATGGCGGTGAAGGCATAGCTGCCGACGAGCAAGCCAGTCACGCTTTGCTCAAACGGCGCTGTGCTATCCTCGCCGAGCTTCACGCCGCCTTGATAAAACTCGACCTTCGTGATGCTGCCATCGGAGTCTGTTGCGTCAGCCGTGATTGTGAAAGCAGCGGGTGAAATCGAAACGGCATTGTTCACCGGAGCGGTGATCGACACCGTGGGTGCGGCATTGACGGACGTGCTGAAGCGGCGCGCTGCGGTGCTCGCGGCATTGATCGAATCTGTGACGCTCGCATACCATTCGTAGTGGCTGCCAGCTACCAGACCGGTCCAGCTCAGCGAGGCGCTGGTGCCACCTGCGATCACATTTGCAGTGCCAAGAGGTATCCAGTCGGTGACGGCACTCTGCATGTTGTAAGGCAGCGTGAACTGGCTGTCCGCATCGGTTTCAAACGTGCCAGCGGCTGGATTGACCGGATTCGAAACACGGTAAGTCTTGGCGTTGATCGTGTTGTTGGCTGGTGAGAAAGTGAAGTAGCGCAGCCAACCGTCGCCACCATTGGTGCGGCCTTGGTAGTCCTGGAGGATGCTGTAAACCGTGCGGCCCTGAAAGGTATCGCTGCGCTGACCTTCACCGGCGACGTGGCCGCAAAGCATCATGAAGAAGTTCGGGTTGTCCTTCAGGTCATCGTAGAAGTTTTGCCCCTGAGTGCTGAACGATGCGGGATTGCCCGTGTTGACGATCCAGTGACTCGTCACGATGGCCCGGCGATTCGGGAAGGCCTTCATCACTGCATCTGCCCAGTCGAGGATGGCCTGGTAGTTTGTCTTGGCGCGGGCATCGTATTCCAGGTGGATGATCACAAAATCCAAGCCACTCGCGCTGAAGAGCTGGTAGTTGTTATTGTTGTTTGTCAGCGACTGGCTGGCTCCCCAGTAGCGACGACCCGCGAAGCGGCTCGTGCCGAAGGTTTGGTTGTAGTACACATTCGCTCCGCCTGCGTTGCCGATGGAAGTCTGGTCATGATTGCCAGGAGCCGCGCCCCACGGAATGCCGTGAGCACGGAGCGTGGTAACTGGGTTCTCGATGCGCTTCAGCGACTCATCGGCCACGACCCATTCGGCAGGCACGGCGTCGCCATTCTGCACGATGTCACCCATGTGACTGACAAAGGCGAGATTCAGCGCATTGCGATTATCGACGAGCCACTGCGTCTGTGCATGGAAGGTGGCGGAGCGACCATTGTTGCTCAAGTTCTCCGCGTAGAACTGGGTGTCTGGAAGCGTGGCGATGGTGAAGTCAGCACCTGGCGTGGCAGGGGTCGTCTTGCGGCCATAGAAGGTCACTGTCATCGCATCGCTCTCAGGATCACTGAGTGAAACATTCAGCGTCGTGCTGCTGCCAATGCCCGTGGCATCCGCTGCGGGCGATGTCGCCGCAATGACAGGCGGCTGGTTGGAGTTTGGGTCCACCGTGATGCTGACGGCTGTCGAGGTCGTCAGCGTGCCGCCATTGTCCG
>JBILPY010000528.1:0-3614 GCA_044373575.1 Prosthecobacter sp.
CATGGCACCCGCAGATGGGCTCGATGACCTCTGGCAGGCTGTTTATAATGGCTGGGGCCTCCCGCCTGACGGAGATGCGGACTTTGATGGCTGCTCCAATCTCGTCGAATGCATCGCCGGTAGTGACCCCCGCAAAGCAGACGACTGCCTCAAAGTCGGGAACATGATTATCGGTGGGGCGAATGTCATCATGAATTTTGAGGCCAAGAAAGGTAAGCAATACCAACTTTGGCAGTCAAGCAGCCCTGGTGGCCCGCCTCCAGGCGAACCTGGCAGTCAGTGGAGTGAATTTGCAGGCATCAGCAAAGTCGCCATCGCGGATGGCCCCGACAGTCTGGTCTTCCCAAAACCTTTGGCCACAGAATATCGATTCTACCGCATCGAGTCGAAAGACCACGATGCCGACAATGACGGCGTCTCAGACTGGGCGGAGGCCAAACTCGGGACCGATGTCGCCCCCAATGCCTCCGGTGGTGCTGCGAGTGACCTCGAAACCCTGAAGTCACTCCTCAGCCTCACGGCCACACCCGGCGTGGCCGTAGCCTATGAAAAGGAGGGCACCCACGCCACCATCCAACTTCGCCGCACCTACGGCACGATGCCACTCACTGTCGATCTCACCGGACTGCCAGGAACATCCGATGTCACCAAAAGCAACGCCAGCGCGGGGGACTACATTTTCAAAAACCTCGCTGGCACCCCGACCCATACCGTCACACTCCCCGCAAACGAAGGCACCACCGTCCCATACGCCGTGGCCCGAGTCGCTGCTGCTCCTGATACTGTGGAAGAAGTGCCGGAAATGCTCAAAGTCAGCATCGCCCTTCCCGGCGCGCCTGCGGGCATCTCCGGCCCCGCCGCTACAGTTAGCCTGAAAGATGCCGATCCGACCAACGCTGCCAATCGCAAGCTCTACGTCGCCTTCCTCGGACGTGAAGAAGGCATCGTCTCAACCGCGTCAGGTTACGCCACCGCTCTCCTCAATGGGGACAACACAAGTGCCTCGATCTCCGTCGTTTTTAACAACCTCAGTTCTGAGCAAAATACGGCCTACATCCGTTATGGCCCTGACCAGGATCTCGCGCCCGCCCTGCCAAATGGCCAGGTGTCTGGTTTCAACTACAACGTCGCGTACAAGCCGGGCTTCATGTCGTCCGACCAGGGTTTTCTCGATGCCCTGGTTGGCGGCAGTCTTGGCTGCGCGATTAGTAGCGCCAATTTTTCCAACAAGGAAATTTTTGGCTACTTCAACAAGGCGGTCGGCTCTACCACGTTTGACCCGAACAACGATGACCTCAAGGCTCCCGTGATCGGCGCAGGCTGGCAGCCACCTACCGGCGACGCGCTGGAGCGGGAGATTTGGCGCTTCATGAACCAGGCAACGATGGGCGGCACGACGGCGCTTTATACTGAGATCCGCGCGGAGTGCGATGCGGCCATCGCAGGCGGTGGCACCTACATCGACGGCCTCTCTGCGTGGATGGACAGGCAGATGAATCCCGCGATTACGCCTTCGATCAATTACCAGCAGCTCGTGGTGGCCGCGGATATGGAAGAATTCGCGCTGCGCGGGAACAAACCGATCAATTACAACAACGATCCCCTTCAGGCCGGTGGCACCGTGGGCGTAACCTATGTGAATGGCATGCCCGTGGCCAACAGCGGCAGCCCAAACACAAACGATCCCGGCGGCAACTACCCGCAGAACTCCCCCAACCGCCGACGCGAGTGGTGGACAATAGTGCTCCAGAGTCAGGACCAGTTGCGCCAGCGAGTGGCGCAGGCGCTGAGTGAAATTTGTGTCATTTCCGAGCGTGACGCTGGTGTGCTGCTCTGGCACTACGGTGCGGCAAACTGGTGGGACATGCTTGCCCAAGGTGCCTTTGGAAAATATCGCGACCTGCTGGAGAAGGTGACGCTGAACCCGATGATGGGCATCTACCTCACCAGCATCGCCAACCGCGCGACTTATGACGCAGGCGGCGGCATCATCATCAGCCCGGATGAAAACTACGCACGAGAAATCATGCAGCTCTTCTCCATCGGTCTGGTGCTGCGTCACCCGGATGGAAGCCTTATTCTGAGCAGCGAGGGCCTGCCCATCGCGACCTATGATAACAACGACATCTCCGAAATGGCACGTGTCTTCACCGGCTTCTCACACGGTGCAAGGCACGGCACGGTGCGCGCGGGCATCAATGGCGGTTACGGCAGTGTAGGAACCACAGACCAGCGCATCTCGCCCACGATTTATCCTAATGGTAGCGGCAACAATATCTGGTTCGGTCGGCAGGACGGCCACTGGTACTGGCAGGCACCATGGACGACGCCCATGGTCGCCATCGGCCGCCTGACTGCACCGGTCATCACGACCACCACGACCTTCCATGACTTCAATGCGAAGACGCTCTTTGCTGGCAAGCACGGGGAACTCCCGCTGCCACTCACGAACATTGCCGCGCTGAGCGACGCCGTCACGCATACGAAGGCCATGGAGGAAGTCGTCAAAGCCCACGACATGCTCGCCGGCCGCAGCAGCGACTCGACTTATCCCGCATATAACGAAGTCTCTCCTTCACGTCCCGGTCACACAAATACGCCAATCAATATCTCACGCTGGCTCATCCAGCGCCTCGTCACCTCGAATCCCTCTGCCGGCTACATCTACCGCGTGCAGAAGGCTTACCGTGACAGCAACGGCAACCTCGGCGCAGTGACAAAGGCCATCCTGCTCGATTACGAGGCCCGCAGCCTCCAGCTCGCGGACACCGCCGTCTCACACGGTAGGCTTAAGGAGCCGATGATGCACTTCGCGCATATTCTGCGCCAGTTTAAAGCCTACTCGGGTGCTCCGGTGAGCCTGCTGACCACGATGGAGGCCGGCTTCTCCGAAACCGACGCGCCAATGTCGAAGTATCCCGCCACGGAACTCGCGAAATTTGGCTCCTACAATCTCTCCCCACCGGCTAAACCCGCCTCATGGCCGGACGGGCCGTTCCGCTTCCGGATTGAGTCGTTGCGTACGAATCTAGGCCAGTCGCCGCTTGATGCGCCATCGGTCTTTAACTGGTTCTACCCCGACTTCACCGTGCCGGGCAAGCTTTCGCAGGCAGGCCTTTTTGCTCCAGAAATGCAGACTGCTACCGAGGCTGCCGAGGTATCCAAGATCAATCACCTCTACAGCTACACCTGGATGACACTCGGGCCGATGAGCACCGCGCCGGGAGTCAGTGGAGCGGACTTCATTTTCCGCAATGGCAGCGCCACGCCGGCGGTGCGCTTCTCCACCAACGGTGGCTCCACGCTCGTGAACTGGCCTGTAACGATCCAACTCACCGATGCGAACTGGAACACCGGTATCAATGTAACCCTGGTGGGCGTGAACAACCAGCACATCAGCCAGATGGCCTACAGTGGCGTTCGTTATGCCGTCACGGCCACCGCGCCGGGATATGGCGGCATCGCCGTGGCTCCTACGCCGGTTAGCTTTGTCGAAAATGAGGCGACGAATGACCAGCTCGTCGTTTCGGAGACCAGTTCGGGAACTTGGGTGCATGAAGGCGGCGTCACGGATGCGATCAGCATCCGCCTTTCCTCGCCGCTGCCGCCGGGAG
>JBILPY010000527.1:0-3614 GCA_044373575.1 Prosthecobacter sp.
ATCTCCGTTTTGCATGCCGCGCAGCGTCTGCGTGACCATGGGGCCCTTCATCGGATGCATGGAACGCGGGCGAGGTGTGGTGTCGTGGACGCTCAGGTTTGCCCCGAGCACGGTGAGCATTTCACCACCGGGATCACCGAGATCCCAGGCGAGGCCGTCGTTGTCCGCATCGAGATGGCAGATGCCGCAGGAGTTGGTGCCATTGCCAGAAAGTCGGGCATCAAAAAGGTAACCGCGACCCGCTCGGATCGCAGCCGGCATAGGGTCGTAGCTGCTGAGGGCGAGTTCGCTGGAGACAGCCAGCGTGTTGGTGTCGATGACACTGAGGCTGCTGGAGAGCTTGTTCAGCGAGTAGAGCTTCCCGCGCACTTCATCGAGCACGAGCCCGCGTGGTCCGCGCATGGCGGAGGCGTCGGTATCGGCTCCGGTTCGGATGTCCACTCGCAGTGTGACATTGCCCGTGGCGGGGTCGATCTTCGCGAGCCGGTCCGAGGCAAAAGCGGCCACCCAGGCGATGCTGCCATCGGCAGAAAAGACGAGGCTTGTCGGCTGCGCGAGCGCGGTGGCCTGCGCTGTTGGGTTCGGCAAAGTGCCGTAATCGATGCCTGGATTCAGATCGACCGTGGTTACAAGAGTCGGCGTGATGATCGAAAGGCGGCTGTCGGCAAAGTGGCCGCGCAGAGTCGGTTCGAAGCGCGTCAGATTGAGCGACTCCGTGTTTGCCACCCAGATCTGATCACTGCCCGGACGTGCGGCGAGATCGAAGAGATTCGTGCCGACATCGCTGACGTAGCGCACGAGCATGTCGGTGGCCGTATTAATCTCCGCCACGTCATTGTCGAGGATCGTGTTTGTGACTCGCGAGTCATTGGCGGCGACGATAAGCGCGGTGTCGGGCCCGGCTGGCAGGGCCGTGTTGGTAGGTGCGGACTGCGGCGGAGCGATCTCCCGCTTGATCACCGTGGTGCGGTTTCCCGACTGGAGAAAGGCAGCATAAAGTCGAGAACCATCGGCATTTACCGCCAAAGCATGAGGGTAGGCTCCGGTGAGGTTGATCGCACCTGCTGGGGCACGAGTGCTGGCATCGAAGATACGGATCTGCCGCGAGCGGGCACAGGCGACGTAGGCTTTGCCAGCGGCGAAGATGACATCAGTGGGCTCATCGCCGACGAGCAGATTTTCCACCACGGCTCCAGCGCTCAGGCTGAGGATGGAGATGCTGTCTCCGACTTCATTGACGACCCAAAGCTCATCATTCGTTCGCGCGCGGACACTAGCAGGCTCAAGGCCGACGGGAATCTGACTGAGCCGCACCGGTGTGCCGCTGCTGAGATCAAAAACGGTGATACGAGCATTCGCGGAATCGACTGCGACCAGCCGCGTGCCATCCAGCGTCATCGCCAAAGGATGCACCTGACGCCCTTCAAAGTGCTGGTAGGCCGCCGAGGCGCTGCTGGAGATAAGGAGGCTGAAAAGGAGAGCGCGCATGGGTTCAGCGGGTGACGGGTTTCAGCGACTGGATGTGATACATCTTGGCCTTCTCACCGAGCGCTTGGACGGCGATCTCCAGGGTGAGCGGCTTCGTGGAGGTGATCTTCAGCTTCGGCAGTCCGCCTTTGTCAGCGGTGGTGATTTTCACCGCCTGCACGCCGTCGATCATCGAGAGCGCAGCCTTCACATGGCTGGAGCAGGCACTGCAAAAGATGCCCGCGATTTCGCCTTCATACTTTTGCAACGGCTCAGCGGCGAAGGTTTGGAAGACGAGGATGAAGAAGATGGTGAGGAACGTTTTCATAAAATCAGGAATGTGGGTGATCGAGGAGCTGATGGACGTGGTCGTGGAGTCGCTCGCACATCAGAGCGGCGATCTCTGGCTGCGGATGGAAGACGGCGTAGTAGCCGCGCACATGGCCGTGACCGTCGATGAGGGCGATGCGGAGATCGTGTTCGTATTCGTCGTCCGGCGTGATGCGCTCATCCACAGGGATGGGCTTCGCTGGCGTCATGCCGACCTCCTTCGTCATGAAGTCCCAGAGCTTCTGCCGATCTCCCGTGATGAACCACCAGGGCGACTTTTCCGTGGCTCCGACGGCTTCGGCATAACCTTTGAGCATCGCCACGCTGTCACGCTCCGGCTGGATGGCGACGGAGAGGAGTTGGATGCCGGGATGCGTGGCAAATTCTTGATTCAACTTCTGCAACTGCGCTGTCACCGCCGCACAGCCATGCGGGCACTGCGTGTAGAGATAAGCGGCGACGATGACCTTGCCCTTGAGGTCGGAGAAGCGGACTGATTTGCCACTGCGTTCGGTGGCTTCGAGGTCGCTCTTCACCGTGGCAAAGACGGGCAGTTCGGCCCTGGGGATCACGGTCTGGAGAAAGCGGCTGTAGGCAATGCTCAGGCCGATGACGAGCACGATCACGCCCCCCATGAGCAGCCAGAAGCGCACGGGATTGAAGCTTGGTGGAGCGTGATCTTGGGTGGACATCAGGGGATGGGAACGGGCTTCGGCTTGATGGGATCTCGGGTGGTCATTTCCGAGATCGTCCATGGGGACATGCGGCTCGGGTTTGCCTGGCGGATAGCCTGGACGGTGAGCTCAGAGACACGCTCGGGCCGCGTGCCCCAGGTGCGGAGGACAAAGGTGGCCACATCGGCGATCTCGTGATCATCCAGCCAGGAGCCGAGGCCGGGCATGATGGGATGAGCTGAATGGGTGCCCGGTATGGGGCCGGTGACGCCATGCAGGAGGATGGCGGCCAGATGCTCACTGCGGCAGGTTTTCAGCCAGGGCGCACCGACGAGCGGCGTGCCGAGCCGGGGTTTGCCGAGCCCGGAGGCATCGTGACACATGACACAGGCACGGCGGTAAACCGTGGCACCATGGGCGAGCCCGTCCGAGGTGGCCATGAGCACGGGGTCCAGCGGCTTTTCCTGAGGTGCGAGCGCCGAGGCGATGGTCAGCCCAGCTGCAAACACCAAATGCCCGCCGAGGAGCAGCCAAGGCACCTGATGCCTGACGCGCAGCCCCTGTCGGGGCCACGCGAAGCGCACAGGCGGGATGGGAGGGCCAGTGATCATGGTTGAGCCCCGGTGACGGGAACTTTGAGCAGGCTGGCTTCATCCCACATGGCCACCCGATCCTTCTCAGCATCTCGGACGGCTTTGACCTGCTCGGGGGTGACGGCGCTGCCTTTGTTCCCAAAGGCATTGCGGGCATAGGTGAGCACGGCGGCGATCTGCTTGTCAGGCAGAGCACCTTGGGGTGGCATCATGGGTGCAAGCGACGCGAAGGGCTTGCCATTCACGTTGATCGGCCCTTGGAAGCCATGAACCACGATGCGGATCAGGCGCTCCGAGCCTGGAGCATTGACCCAGTCAGAACCTGCCAGCGGCGGGAACATATTGGGCAGGCCCAGTCCCGTTGGCTGATGGCAAACGGCGCAAATGGTGGTGAAGAGGGTTTTCCCCTCCTCAAAACCTGGCAGTGCCGCAGCATCAGCCACAGCTGGTGCCACAGATGCTGTGGGGGCGGGCGTGACTGCCGTCGTGGGTGCCGCTGCTGGTGAAGCAGCTTCGGGATCCAAAGGCACCAAAGCAGCGGCGACTTCGG
>JBILPY010000776.1:0-11684 GCA_044373575.1 Prosthecobacter sp.
TTGCCGCTTGCCGTGCGGGGCGGGCTGTCCTTGGATGGTCGCCTCATGAGCATTCCTCTCGAAGATCTTTTTAATGATGTGGTGGGCAAGTCACAGCGCGGCCTCGGCTTTACCGTGGAGGCGCTGGCGGAGAAAGCCGGTGTCACCGTGGCCCAGGTGGAGGCGGTGAAAGACGGTACTCCTGACCACACCACGCTCCTGAAGCTGGCGCCGACGCTGGGCCTGCACGGTCCGTCTCTGGTGACCATGGCTGATGGCGGCTGGTCCCCGGCGGAGGTGGCGCTGGACGGTCTGGGCCAGTTTAACACGACCTACCACGACATGACGGTGAATGCCTACCTGGTCTGGGATGCCGAGACCCGCGAGGCCGCCGCCTTTGACACGGGTGCCACGGCTGCGCCGATGGTGGAGATGCTCCGCGAACTGGGCCTGACGCTGAATTATCTCTTCCTCACCCACACGCACCCGGATCATGTGGCCGACATCCCGGCGCTGGCTGCGCCCACCGTGCTCGTGAGCGAGCGCGAGCCGCATCCCGCTGCGCAAACCTTTGCACCAGGGACGACCTGGCAGCTCGGCAGTCTGACGGTCGAGTCCCGCTCCACCTGGGGCCACTCAAAGGGTGGCACCACCTTTGTCGTGCGCGGCTTATCGCAGCCCGTCGCCATCGTGGGTGATGCCCTCTTTGCCTCCTCCATGGGCGGCGGCGCGGTGTCGTTCCCCGATGCTCTCTCCACGAACCGGAAGGAAATCTTCACCTTGCCCGACGACACGGTGATCGCCCCCGGCCACGGCCCGCTGACGACGGTGGGCGAGGAGAAGGCGCACAATCCTTTTTACCCGGAGTTCAAGTAGGCGAGGGCTCCGGGCCGAGCCGGTGAAATCGTGCTGGCAATTAGGGAAGGGGGATGCTTTGAAGAGGGAACCATGAAAATCGTTCTGCTCGACGCCCATACTGCCAATCCCGGAGATGTCTCCTGGGCTCCTTTGGAAGCCATCGCCGCCTGTGAGATCCACCCGCGCACGTTGGTGGCGGAGACGATGGTGCGTTGTGCGGACGCGGAGGTCATCATCACGAACAAGGCGCCGCTGACGCGGGAGATCATCGAAGCGCTGCCGAAGCTGAAGTATATCGGCGTGACGGCGACGGGCTACAACATCGTGGATGTGGCGGCGGCGAAGGAGCGGGGGATCGTGGTGACGAATGTGCCGGGTTACAGCTCACCTGCCGTGGCGCAGCTCGTCTTTGCCCTGCTGCTGGAGCTGACGAATAACGTCGGCCATCACGCAAAGACGGTGCGTGACGGGCGCTGGGTGGCCTGCCCGGACTTCTGCTACTGGGATCATCCGATCATCGAGTTGAGCGGTCGCACGCTGGGGATCATCGGTTACGGAGACATCGGTAGCGCCGTGGCGCGGATCGCGGTGGCCTTTGGCATGAAGGTGCTGGCCAGCAAACGTGACTGGAAGACGCCGCCACCCGAGGGCGTGACGCCGGCGAGCATCGATGAAGTCTTTGCCCAAAGTGATGCGATCTCCCTGCACTGCCCGCTGACGGACGCGACGAAGCACCTGGTGGGTGAGCGGACACTCAGTTTGATGAAGCGGACGGCTTTCCTGATCAACACGGGCCGGGGTCCGCTGGTGGACGAGGCGGCTCTGGCCCAGGCTCTGAATGAGGGACGCATCGCAGGAGCGGGGCTGGATGTGCTGAGCGTCGAGCCAGCCAAGGAGGGGAACCCGCTGCTGATGGCGAAGAACTGCCTGATTACCCCGCACATCGGCTGGGCCAGCTTTGAAGCGCGTGTGCGTCTGATTGACGCTGTGGCCTCGAATCTCCGTGCTTTCCTGGATGGAAAGCCGGTGAACGTGGTGGGGTAAAAAGAAGAGGCTGGCAACTAAGCCAGCCCCTTTGGGAAACGATGGGACGGGGATTGACCTTCCTATTCAAGCCAACTCAGCCCAATGCGGCGGTGGCTTCCTTGCCTTCGATGACCTTTTGCGAGGGCTCGCGGATCTCATAGACGATGCCGATGAGCTTGAGGAACCTGATCACGTAATAGGAAATGTCGATCTCCCACCAGAAGAAGCCCTGACGTGCGCAGTGCGGATAGTAGTGGTGGTTGTTGTGCCAGCCTTCGCCGAGGGTGAGGATGGCGAGGATGAAGGAGTTCTTGCTCGATTCACCGGAATTGATGGCAAAGGTGGTATGGTAAAGGACGACCGTGCTGACGCAAAAGCCCCAGAGGAGGCCGGGCAGTCCGGCGAAGAGGAAGCAGGCGAGCATGAGTGATGCCGGTGGTATCCAGTGATATTTGTCGATGAAGACCAGCTCGGGGAACTTGGTGAGGTCCTTTACGCGCTTGGCGTCATAGGCATTGTAGTCCGGGGCAAGAATCCAGCCGACGTGAGCCCAATAGAAGCCCTGCTGTTTCACGGAGTGGATGTCTTCCTCCTGATCGGAGTGCTGGTGATGATGGCGATGATGGGCTGCCCACCAGAGGGCACCTTTTTGTGCCGACATGCCGCCCAGCCAGGCCAGCACGAACTGGAACCAGCGGGAGGTCTTAAAAGAACGATGTGAGAAGTAGCGATGGTAGCCGCCGGTGATGCCGAACTTGCGGATCAGGAAAAGGCTGGCGCAAAGGATGAGGCTGGTGGCGTCCGGCTTGATCAAGAACACCGCGCAGATAGCAGCGATGTGGATGGTGAAAAACATGAGAGCTCCGGGGCTCGTGTAGGATGCGGTAACGGTTCTGGTCACGATTCGTCTTGGCGTTGGGTTGGAGAAAGCGCACGGTTTATACGCACTGGGGGCTTGAAATCAACACTGGGATATGGCGGGAATACGCGCCAATCTTGTCACCTAGGTGCTAGAGAGCTGCATTCTCCATGGGAACGAAGGTTAAATGGGCAGAGATTAAAGGGCAAGAGAACGCGTCTGACGTCCGTAGTGGGAGGCTATGTCGCCCCATCATCCAGCGACCCGACGCGATGTTTTACAGGCCGGAGCTATCAGTCTCCTCGGGCTGGGGATGAATCATCTCACGAGCCTGCGGGCGCTCGCCGCTCCAGGTTCAGCTCCTCCACCGAGGGCGAAGTCGGTCATCTATATCTTCCTTTCGGGTGGATTGGCTCAACAGGAGAGCTTCGATCTAAAACCGGATGCGCCGATGGAGGTGCGCGGGGAATTTAAGCCGATCCGCACCCGGACGCCGGGAACTCATATCTGCGAGCATTTGCCCCGGCTGGCCAAGATCTCAGAAAAGTGGTCGCTCGTTCGGTCACTGACACATGGGAACAGCGACCACTCGCAGGGGCATCACGTGATGCTGACGGGGAGAACCGATATTCCGATTGGCTTTGACCCATCGAAGCCCAAAAAATCAGACCACCCGAGCATGGCGGCGCTGGCCACGGCTCTGCTGCCGAGAAAGAAGGACAACCTGCCACCTGCCATCGTGCTGCCCGACAAGCTCGTCCATCGGCAGGGGCGGACGCTCGCTGGTCAGTTTGCCGGGACGCTGGGCTCACAGCATGATCCCTGGTTTTTGGAGATGTCCCCCTACCATCCGAATCATTATGGGGCATTTCCAGAGTATCTCTTCCACCACGAGCGCGGCTTTGAGAAAGATGAGAGCCTACAATTCCGCGCTCCCCACCTTTCCCTGCCGCAGGGGTTGACGCTGGACCGAGTAATGGATCGTGTCTCTCTGCGCAACTCGTTGGAGGGGCAGACGGAAAATTTCACAGCTCTGGCAGAGGACACCTCTTTTGACACCTATCGTCAGGCAGCGGTATCGCTGCTGGGGAATCACCAGGTGCATGAGGCCTTTAGTTTGGATAAGGTGGACCCGAAGATGCTCGACCGCTACGGGCGGCACAGCTTTGGCTGGAGTCTGCTGATGGCACGTCGGCTGCTGGAGAGCGGCGTGCGCATGATTCAGGTGAATCTCGGCAACAACGAAAGCTGGGACACGCATCAGGCGGCCTGGAAGAACCTCAAAGGCTACCTCCTGCCGCCGATGGATCAGGCCGTGAGCGCACTGATCGAGGATCTGGACGCCAGCGGTCTGCTGGATGAGACGCTCATCGTCATGGGCAGTGAGTTTGGCCGTACGCCGAGGATTTCCGCCATCTCGAAGACCGCCCTTCCTGGCCGCGATCATTGGGGCCATGTGCAAAGCCTGCTGCTCGCGGGTGGCGGGGTGAAAGGTGGTCGGGTGATCGGCAGCAGCGACAAGATCGCCGGCTACCCCGCCAGTGATCCGCAAACGCCGGAAAACCTGGCGGCGACGATTTACGAGGCGCTCGGACTGCCTCGTGAGCTGATGTGGCATGATTTCACGGGTCGGCCGCATCCGCTCTACATGGGGTCGCCGATCTCGGGATTGATGTGATTACCGCCGCGTCGGTAGAAGCCGGGAACCTGGGAAAGCTCGGTTTCAAGCCTGCCCCGGCGCAACCGCGATTTCTTGGGGGTAGATATGGTCGTGGCGTGCACATGCTTGACTGCCAACGGGTTATTCTGATAAAGATAATTTATATTCGGGGAAACCAACCCGGATAGGTGCGGTTTTCCGCATCGCCCAACCCTGCCTCCAATCAAATTTATGCGTGCCCTTTCGCACTCCTTGACAACCTTTTCGTGCCTGATCGTCTCCATCCTCGGACTTGCCACGGCCTCGGCGACGACTGATTTCTACAGCTCTGGTCCAGGATTGGGCGCTCCAGACACGATGTGTGACGTCTGGCAGGGGGTGTACAATGCCTGGGGCCTCGCGGCTGCGGGTGATGAGGACTTCGATGGAAGCTCGAACTTCGTGGAATCGGTGGCAGGCACCGACCCGCGAAATCCCGCCGATAGTATCAAGGTGGGGAACACGACCATCGCGGGGAATACCGTGACGTTTTCCTTCGATGCCGAGGCGGGAAAAAAATATCGCATCCTGAGTGACAGCATTTCGCCGACGGGTGCTTTCGTGACCTTGGAGACGCAGATTGCGCCAGTGAATGGAGCGACAGAATATGTGCCGACGGCGGACAATCCTACCCAGACGATCTCGATCGTGCGATCTGGGGCAAGCAAATTTTACCGCATCGAGACGACTGAGGCAGACAGCGACAATGACGGGGTGAGCGACTGGGCGGAGGGTGAGCTGGGCTCAAACCCGATCGTGGCAGAGAATTCAGGAGCGGGCTACAACTACGCCGACACGCTGCACTCCATGATGTCCTTGGTGGCGACGCCCACGGTGGCGACAGGCTATGAGAAGAATGACAAGACTCTCGGCGCAGGCGCGGTGGCGGTGGCGGCAAAGATCGGCCTCACACGCACTTGGCCGCCGGTGGGGAGCCTAGTGCCAGTGATGGCGCTGCCTGGAATCGTGATGACGGGGGCGGGAGGGGCAGTGGATATCACGAAGTCCAATGCGTCTCCTGGAGATTATGCAGCACTGGGAACGGTCAACATCCCGGCGGGAGAGGCCGCCGCAGGCGGAGCGCCCTATGAGGTGAATGTAACGCCTGTGCAGGATGCGGCGGATGAGGTGCCCGAGTATGTAGAGGTGACTTTCAATCTGCCTGGCGCGAGCGGCGTGGACGGCCCCTCTGCCACGGTGAGCATCGGTGATTCTGACCCTGCCAATGCGAACAATACCCAACTCTATGTGGCCTACCTCGGACGTGAGGCCGGTGTGACGAGCACGGCAAGTGGCTACGCGACGGCTCTGGTCAATGGGGATCACACCAGTGCGGCCATCTCCGTGGTCTTCAACAACCTGTCCTCTGAGCAAAACACCGCCTATATACGTTCGGGTCCGAACAACGATCTGGCACCTGCTCTGCCGCTGGGTCAGGTATCAGGCTTTAACTATAACGTGGCCTATAAACCCGGTTTCTACAGCACGGACCAGGCCTTCCTCACAGCCCTCAATAGCGGCGGCATCTGGTGCGCCATCTCCACGGCGAACTACTCAGACAAGGAGATCTCCGGCCAGTTCCAGAAGGCGAATGGTACGACTACTTTTGATGAGAACCGCCCTGATCTCGTGGCCCCGAGCGGTGGCTGGCAAAATCCGACGGGCGCGGAACTGGAGCGTGAGATCTGGCGCTTTCTTTCCCAATGCACCTGGGGCGGCACGCAGGCGCTCTATGATGAGGTGCTTGCCGAGGTCAATGCGGCCCCCGTCGGCCCCACGCAATACATCACTGGCCTGAGCAACTGGCTCGACAAGCAGATGAACCCGGCGCTCAAGCCGAGCATCAATTTCCGCACCCTCGTCATGGCGGCTGACAATGAGGAATTCCTGCTGCGTGGCAACAAACCGAGCACCTACTTCGGTGATCCACAGATCAACAATGCCACCTATCCCGTCACCTTTGATGCGGCGGGCAATCCCATCATTGGCACCACGGCGAACAACAATAACTTCGGCGGCAACTACCCGCAGTCCGGTCCGAACCGCCGCCGCGAATGGTGGGCGATGATCCTCCAGTGCAAAGACCAGGTGCGCCAGCGCATGACCCAGGCGCTCAGTGAGATCACCATCATTTCCGAAGCCGACCAGACCACGCTCGACCGCCACTACGGTTGCGCGAACTACTGGGACATGCTCGCTGCCGGAGCCTTTGGCAAATACCGCACCCTGCTGGAGAACGTCAGCTACAGCCCGATGATGGGCATGTATCTCACCAGCATGGCCAACCGCGCGACCTATGAGGCCAGTCCCGGCCTGTTCGTCAGTCCGGATGAAAACTACGCGCGTGAAATCATGCAGCTCTTCTCCATCGGCCTGATCCTCCGCCATCCCGATGGCAGTCTGGTGCTCAACAACGACGGACTGCCCATCCCCACGTATGACAACAACGACATCACCGAAGTGGCCCGCGTGATGACCGGCTGGTCCCATGGTGCCCGTCATGCCGTTGGCTATCAATCGTCCTTCAGCGGTACCACGCTCACCTTCAACAACGCCAGCGCGCAGCGCGTCAGCGACCTCGTGCTGTTCAATGCGGCGACCGCGGCGACCAACAACAACAATGTCTGGTTCGGGCGCGATGATGGCCACCTCTATTGGGCCGCCCCCTGGATCAATCCGATGAAGCTCATCGGCCGCATCAGCTCGTCCGCCTCGGCAGGCACCGTGTATCACGACTTCAATCAATACAACGACCCCGATACGGGCCTGCCCGTGGCCAACGTCTCCAAGCGCCTCCTCGCCGGCAAGCATGGCCAGTTTGACGTCCAGATGCGCACCGGGCTTCCCGGCTTCGGCATCGGTGCCAACGACATGGCATGGCACGCCGCCGCCGTGCTCGACATGACGGATGCTCACAACTGCCTCGCCGGCAATCCCGCCTCATCCACCTATGGCCTCGGCACGCAGGTCAGCCCCGGACACCAAAACACACCGGTCAATATCTCCCGCTGGCTGATCCAGCGCCTCGTCACCTCCAATCCCTCTGCCGGCTACATCTATCGTGTCCAGAAAGTCTATCGCGATACCAACGGCACCCTGGGCGACGTCTTCAAAGCTATCCTGCTGGACTACGAGGCACGCTCGCTCGAGCTAGCTGACTCCTCCATCTCACACGGCAAAGTGAAAGAGCCCATCGTCGCCTTTTCCTCCATGCTGCGCTCCTTGAAAGCGTTCTCCGGCGCGCCGCTCGCTACACTCAAAGACAGTGCGCCCCCCTTCAGCGGCACTGACAGTCCCCTGCCCGGCCCCTACCCCCAGACCGAGTTCGACAAGTTCGACACCACGAATACCAACCCTCCGTCGCTCCCCACCGGCTGGGCCACCGGTCCCTTCCGCTTCCGCTTCGGTGATCTCACCGGCAACATTGGTCAGTCGCCGCAGCGTCCACCCAGTGTCTTCAACTGGTTCCTGCCTGACTTCGTCGTTCCTGGCCCGATGGCTGAGGCCGGCCTGTTTGCCCCCGAACTGCAAATCTCCACCGAGTCCAGCGAAGTGGCGAAGGCCAATTTCTTTTACGCCTACACTTGGTCCAACCTCACCGGTATGTCCACCCAGCCGGGGGCCGATAGCAACGTGGCCGATTTCCTCCTGAGCAACACCTTCGCCACGCCCGCCGTGCGCTTCTCGCTTGATGGCGGTGCGACCTTTGTGAACTCGCTCACCTTCACGTCGGCCAATTACGCCACCCCACAGACCGTCACTGTCGTTGCTGCCAATACGCAGACGATGACCAGCCTGGATAACAGCCTGCTGCGCTTCAACATCACGGGTGCCGGCTCCGGCTACGATAACCTCCCCGCCACCCCAATCGATATCGTTTTCACGGACGATGAACGGGTCAACGAAGGCATCCTCGCCCTGCACACCGGCTTCAGCACCTGGGTGCAGGAAAGTGGCAAGACCGACACTGTCACCGTGCGCCTCGCCGCACCGCCACCGGCGGGCAGCAGCGTCAGCGTCGCCATCGCCACCACCAGCGGACAAGTGACCGTTTCGCCCGTCGGCCCCCTCACCTTCACGGACACGACTTGGAATGTGGATCAGACCATCACCGTCACCGCCGCCGTGGACGCCATTGCTGAACTCCCAGGCGCGGGTGGCGACACGCTCACCTTCACCAGCGACAGCACCGTCGGAGCCTACGACAACCTCACTGCGACTGTGCCCGTCGGTGTCGTGGATAACAGCGCCGCCGCAGGCACCAATGCCTATGATGTGCTCATCACCGAGACCGGTGGCGGCACCGTCGTTACGGAGAGCGCTGCCACCGCCGTCACCGCCAATATTGTCGATAGCTACACCATCGTCCTCACCCGTCAGCCGAGCGTCAACGTGGTCGTCACGTGCACGCCGAATCGCGCCGATGTCGGCCTCAACACCACCACTGGCGGCACCACTTTCAGCACCGGAGCCGTCACCCGCACCTTCACCAACGCCAATTGGAACACTCCCCAGGAAGTCCGCGTGCGCGGCAATGACGACGGCTCCGCCGAAGGCAACCACCCGACCAACCCGATGCACAACGTGATCATCGCGCACAGCGTCGGAGCGACCGGCGGCTATGTGGCGACGAGCGCCCTACAGCCCGTGGTCGCGGCCATCGCTGACAACGACAACCGCATCATCATGAGCCACGTCGGCAACGGCGAAACCCGAGTCACGGAAGGCGGCGGTGTGAGCGATACCATCACCGTCTCCCTGCGGACGCTTCCGACCACCAACATCACCGTCAACCTGGGCTCCAACAGCGTGGTGTGCAACCCGACCAATCTGGTCTTCACCCCCGCGAACTACAACATCGCCCAGACCGTCACCGTCACCGCCGTGGATGACTTTGTAAACGAAGGCGCGCAGCTTGCCTACCTGCCAAACGTAGTGCCCGTCATGGCCACAACGACGTCAACGCTGAGCAGCGGTGCCGTGAATACGGTCACCATCACCAATGGTGGTGCGGGCTATGTGGGCGTCCCCGTCGTATCATTCACCGGGGCACCGACTGGCGGCACAACCGCTACCGGCCTCGCCACCATTTCGCAGGGCATCGTCACCGGCATCATCATCACGAACCCAGGAGCAGGCTACCTCACCGCACCCACGGTTACGATCCAGGGACCAGCCGCAGCCCCTGCCCTCATCACCGCCAGTGCCACCAGCGTCAACATCGCCGACGCGAACTACAACAACTACTGGGGCAACACCGCCAACGGCACCTTCACCCAGCTCAATGTCACCGTACTCGATAACGACGCCGCAGGTCTCATCGTCACTCCGACCAGCGGCAGCACGGTGGTCTCCGAAGGCGGTGCCACGGATGACTACACCGTCGCCCTCGCTCAGCAGCCGACCGGCAATGTCACCGTCACCTTCACACCGGGCGCTCAGGTCACGGTTTCGGGTGCCACGTTGGTGAGCAACGTCCTCACCTTCACCTCTGCGAACTGGTCCACCGGCCAGACCGTCACTGTCTCCGGCGTGAACGATACCGGCGTTGAAGGCGATGCCTTGACCAGCATCGGCGTCCTCGTCTCCTCCACGGACAAAGCCTACAACGGCGTCAAAGCACGCCCCATCCCCGTCACAGTCATCGACAACGACAGCCTCGTCCCCGTCACCATCGGCCACAGCAATGTCTTCACCGGCGTTGCTGAAGGCGGCACCCCAGGCACTGGCGGCACACCAAACATCTCTGACACCTTCACCGTGCAGTTGCCCAAGGCTCCGACCGGCACCGTGACCGTCACCATCCTCTCGGACAGCTCGCAAGTCACCGTCTCGCCCTCCGTGCTCACCTTCACGACCACCGCCGGCCAAGGCGTCTCAGGCACCACCTCCGGTTACAATGTGAACCAGACCGTCACCGTCGCCGCGTTCGATGATCTGGTGGCTGAGCCCACCCCGCACAACACGACGCTGCGCTTCGCCGTCACCAGCACCGACCCTTTCTACAACAACCCCGCGCATCTGCCCGTCATCGTCCCCATCAAGGACAACGACAGCCCCGGCTTCAGCATCGTCGAGAGCAGCGGAAATAGTGTCCCCACCGAAGCCGGCACCGACACCTACACCATCGTCCTCACCAAGCAGCCGCCCTCTGGCCAGGTCGTGGTAATCGACGTCGCCTCCGCCAACACAGCGGACCTGACCGTCTCGCCAGCGGCACTCACCTTCACCAATGCCAACTGGAGCGCAGCCCAGACCGTCACCGTCACCGCCATTGCTGACATGCTCACGGAAGGCCGCGAAGTCGTCAACGTGACCAACACCATCAATGCCGCGAGTACCACGGACAACACCTACGATGCCCTGCCCGCGCAGACCGTGGTCAACTTCATCAGCGAGCAGCATCGCCGCAACGCAAGCCTCGTTGTCATCCCCAGCGGCGGTAGCATCCGCAGCGGCGACGCCTTCGCCACAGGCGGCAACACCTACGTGACAGAAGGTGACGTCAGCACCGATACCGTGGACTTCTACTTGTCCAACGCCCCGGCCTTCCCCGTCACCGTCACCCTCAGCGCCAATGCGCAGATGGGCTTTTCCCAGAGTATCTTCTACTTCGATGCCACGAACTGGAATATCCCGCAGACCGTCGTCGTCAGCGCCATCAATGATGACTTCAACGACACCTATGCCGTGATCAGCGGCGTGGTGACTCTTGTCACGCAGAGCCAGAACATCACCTTCAATCTCACCGGTGATCCCGAGTTCTTCGGCAACAACCCGACCAGCGCCGTCAACATCCTCGACAACGACTCCCCCGCCGTGAAAATCGTGCAATCGGGTGGCATCACCACTAGCACCGAAGGCGGAGCCACCGACAGCTACGATGTCGTCCTCACCACCGCCCCGAACAACAACGTCGTTGTCACCTGCACCCCCGCCGCAGGCAGCACCATCAACGGCTCCACCAGCGCCATCAACCTCACCTTCACGACGGCGAACTGGAACACCCCACAGACCGTCACCGTGCTGGCCACCAACGACGCCACCGTGGAAGGCAATCACCAGGCCAACATCACTCACACGATCAACGCCGCCCTCACCACCGACACCAGTGGCTACGGTAAAAGCCTCACCGCCTGCGCCACCAACGTTGGCAGCACCACGGTCTCCTGCTTCAGCACGGTCGGCCTAGCCGTCGGGATGAACGTCTTCAATGTCGGAGCTGGCACCGGTATCCCCGCCAACGCCACCGTTGCCTCCGTG
>JBILPY010000530.1:0-3611 GCA_044373575.1 Prosthecobacter sp.
GGTCGAGGTCGTCAGCGTGCCGCCATTGTCCGTGGCGACAGCCGTGATCGAATACGGGCCGCCAACTAAAGCGTTGGTCCAAGAGAACGTAAAAGGCGAAGGCCCCGTTAGATCCTCACCGATCTTAGTGGCTCCATTGAAGAACTCGACCTTTGTGATGCTGCCATCGCTGTCGGCCGCGTCAGCGGAGATGTTAATCGCCGCCGGAAACATCACGCTGCTGCCTGTTGTCGGAGCTGTGATCGAAACTGTTGGAGCGAGGTTTGGCACAAGAGACTTCGCATTCACCCACACCGGCAGCACTGTGCCAGCAAGCGTACCTGCGGGTGCCGCCGTGCCTGCTGCGTTGGTGCCTGCGGCGGATGTGCCTGTCCCTTCATCAAATCCATAGCGACCGAGCAGCCCTGGTGCCGCTGTGATCTCGACATCCACGTTCGCCAGAATGTCAGCAGCAGAGCGCGCATAATTCCAGATGCGCGCTTCGTCGATGAGACCATGGAAAAAGCCGGCGCGAGCACCAGATGAGTTGACCGTGGTGCCGATGCCCAGGCCTTGAATATTGTCATTGCGCGGTGCGACGCCGATGAAAGTTGGCAGAGTCTGGGTGGTTGTCTCGGCGATGCCATTCACATACAATTTCCAAACCGCCGTGGCCGTGTCGTAAGTGGCGGCGACATGGTAGAAGACACCGTTTTGCAGCACGGTGGAGCCAAAGACCGGGAAGTTCTGACCTGCGGGATAAGCTGTGCCGTTATTTGTGGCGTTGAGCTGCTCAAAGTCCGCCACCAGTTTGCCCGTGACATTGTCGATGCCGAGAAAGTAATTGGCATCAAGGTTCGATCCGTCGCCCTCACCGACCCCTTTCGCCACCAAGGGCAGCGCGGTGGTGATGCCGCCAGTCCCTGTCGAGGCCGTTACGCCAGGTCCCGCGCGCATGAAGCGGCACTCGACGGTGAAGCTGCTCGTGTTCAGCGACGCGGTCGTGGCGCCGAAGCCCATCGAAATGTAACTCGTGTTGCCATTGAGAAAGACACCCGACTCATCGTCTGCGACGAATGCAAAGTCATCAATGCCCATGGCCTGCTCGTTTCCCGATTCGTTGCCATCAGCGATGCGCACCCACAGCTCAGTGCCAGGTGCCCACGAGATTGCGGTGACTTTACCCGCGACACCGCGACGATTGGCCGCCGTATTGCCATCCAGTGAGGCGATGGTCGTGGTGTTCACTGGTGAAGTGAATGTTGCCACTGAGGTCCAGGTGCCGGTGGTGATCGATTCTGCACCTAGCTGGTATTGCAACGGCAAGGTGTGCGCCGTCGTGCCGCCATTCTTGTGCCACTGCTCGCCTGTGAACATCACACTGAACGAAGTGATCGTTTGTGTGGTGTTGTTCACGAGGCGGACGCCATAGGCCACGGTGCCGTGGCCGGCCCAGTTGGAGGTCGAGCGGGAACCCAGCGCACGGTCAGTGCTGCTGGCGGCACCGAAGCTGAAAATGCCGACATTGTTGATGTTGGTCGTGGGCGAGGCACCCGTGCCATCGAATGTCGCCGCCGTGCCACCCATGGTGCCATTGGTGACACCATAGGTTGTCACCGCGCCCGTGGTGAGTGCTGCATACCAGCCCGGCAGCGTGCTGTTGTCGGCCCACACAACACCCAGAGTGTTGTTGGTCGTGCCTTGCAGCGTGTTGAAGTCTTGATGGTAAGCACCGCCAGTGTAGCTGACCTGCGCATTGGCGAGGCTGGCAGAGAGCAAGAGAGAGGAGAGCAATAATCGGATCATGGTTGTGAGAGCTGTGTCGCGTTGTTTGAAAGGCTGTGGAGTGAGGAGAGCGCCTGCTGCGCCTGCTCGGCGATGAGCTGCATGGCGTGTGCGCCGCGTTCGAGATTGGGCAGTGCCAGGATGTGCGTGATCAGCGCCTGCCACGCCGCTTGGGATTCGCGGATGCGGCCTGCCTGGGCGAGTACACTCGCACGTTTCGCCATCCAGGGTTCAGGCCTGGGAGCAGTCTGCTGTAAAACCTCCACACGAGTGAGCGCGGCGTCATAGCGACCGAGCACGACCTCCAACTCCAGTGCCTTCATGACCAATCCTGGGCTGTTACCAAGTCGCTTCAGATGCGCTTCCAGCAGGTTCGCCGCTTCTTCGTTTTTCTTCTGAAAAATCAATGCCTCCACCACTTCTTGCACGAGATCAGGCTCGGCATTCGGTGTTTGAGAAAGTGCTGCCCGATAATCACTCAAGGCTTCCCCTGGGATCTCCAGTTTCATCCAGACACGGGCACGGCTTGCCAGAGCCGCACCATGATCTGGGTGACGAGAGATGAATTCATCGAGCACCGCTTTCGCCGCAGCCGTTTGACCACCTGCATCCAAAGCCTGCCCTCTTAGCCAATCGGTATCGAGCTGCCACTGAGAAAGTCGGTCGGCCTTCTCCAAGTCCACCAAAGCCGCCTGCCAATCTTCATGAGAAAAATAGATCAGTGCGCGCTGTTCATACAGCGCTGCGGCGTCTGGCTGCTGAGCGATCTGCCGCTCGATCTCCGCCATCCGGTCATGAAATGTCCCATGACCAAAAGCCGCTGTAGTGAACAACAATCCGGCGGTAAGAATGAGGCGGAGGGCCGATGTCGAGTGAGGCATTTTTATTTGCTAAGTGTCCCGATTGTTGGCAACTCCAAGCAACGATTTCGGCAGTGTCGCTTCCGTCACGTTGGCGGAGCTCTGCCTGGAATCCTTGATTTACAAGGGCATCCCCAGTTTAGGACAGGTTGTTGACCGCCCGTGTGACAAACAATTCACCTGCCGGGAAACACCCAAGACACTGAAACTGTCACAACCAGCTTCCGCATCCCCACAGGTTGCGCTCGTGACCATTCACGGTAAATCAACGTAACTCATGATTGTCCTCCATTCCCTCGACCAACTCACCACCGTGCCTGGACCCGTGGCTTTGGCGATCGGTGTCTTTGATGGCCTGCATGTGGGGCATCAGGAGGTCATCCGAGCAGCGCAGGAACATGCCGCTCAGCATCATGGCACGGCGGTGGTGATGAGCTTTGAGCCGCATCCGCTGGTGGTGTTGCGTCCTGGCACTGAGCCGAAGCGACTCTGTGGCACGGCTTACCGTGAAGTGTTGCTAAAGCGCATGGGCGTGAACACGGCGTTGCTCTGCCCCTTCGATGAAATCACGGCTGAGACACCTGCTGCTCTGTTTTTAGAAACACTCACTCGCGACTGCAAGCCGCTGGGTTGCATCTCGGTCGGCTATGGCTGGAGCTTTGGCAAAGGTCGCAGCGGCAACATCCACCTGCTCATGGAACACGGTGAGCGTGAGGACTTCGCGGTGTATGGCGTGCCGCCGATCCGTGTCGATGGTGAGGTGGTGAGCAGTACGCTCATCCGCGATGCGGTGTCTGGCGGTGATTTGATCAAAGCTGCACGCCTTTTGGGCCGCGATTACGCGCTTTACGGAGAGGTGATGCATGGACGCGAACTCGCTCACCAGCTCGGCTTTCCCACGGCGAATGTGCGTCCCGAATCGGAACTGCTGCCGCCCTTTGGCGTGTATGCGGTGCGGGTGGAAATCGAAGGGGAAATGAGGCCTGG
>JBILPY010000729.1:0-2636 GCA_044373575.1 Prosthecobacter sp.
CGCTCTTCTTTCATCGCAGCCGTCCGGCGAACTACACCTACATCTTTGGCTTCCGTAAACGCGAGCAAGGTCGCAATGCGGTGGAGATTCCGAAGTTCGATCCGCTCGTGGACAAGGCTGAGGCCAATGTCATCGGCATCTCCGCAGGCAAGCCCAGCACGCTGCCACCGGAGCCACCGAGCGCCACGAAGCTGCCCGTGCTGGCTTCTCTGCCCACACCCGATTTCACGCTCGATGAGGGACTGGCGATGACATCCTTCGCGGAGAATCCGCTGCTGGAAAAACCCGTTGGCATGAACTGGGATACCTCTGGCCGCTTGTGGGTCGCCACGTCGAACACTTACCCGCAGGTGAACCCTGATGACCTCGGGGCGCAGATGGAAGGCAACAGCGCCAAGTTTGGCCCCTCGACCGGCAATGACCGCATCATCCTGCTCGAAGACACCAATCGCGATGGCGTGGCCGATGTCTCGCGCATCATCGCGGACAAGCTGCTCATCCCTTGTGGTGTCGCGCCGGACAATCAGGGCGGATGCTTTGTGGGCGCGAGCACGGAGCTGCTTCAGCTCAGCCAACCCGGCGCGGATGGTCTGCTCGGCGAGCGCCGCATCGTGCTCAGTGGATTCGGCACGGAGGACACGCATCACATCATTCACGGTCTGCATTGGGGCATTGATGGCCGACTCTATTTTCAGCAGACCATTTACATCCACTCGCACATCGAGACCCCATGGGGCCTGGTGCGGGCCAACAGCGGCGTGGCTTTTGCTTATGATCCAAACACCGAGCGTCTGGAAGTCCACTCCAAGGGCCTCGTGAACTGCTGGGGCCAGCAGGAAGATCTCAATGGCCAAACGTTCCTCACTTCCGGTGCAGATGGTAATGGCATCAGCTGGAGTTTCCCCGGTGCCGTGCTGCCACCGAGCGAAGGTGCCCGCCGTTTCATCAGCAGCATCAGCCCCGGCTCGTATCCGAAGTTCTGCGGTCTCGAGCTCGTGAACAGCCCGCTCTTTGGCCCGGAATGGCAGGGCAGCGCCATCACCAATGACTTCCGCGCACATCGCATCGTGCGGTTTAACTTCACCGACTTCACGGCGGACAAGGCTGCGCCAAAGTCCGGCTACATCACGCAAACGCAGGCCGATGTTGCCCGCACCAGCGATGCGGCCTTCCGACCCATCGCACTCGCCATGGGACCTGATGGCGGCTTGTATGTCGCGGATTGGACCAATCCGATCATCAATCATGGTGAAGTCGATTTCCGCGATCCACGCCGCGACAAGCAGCGCGGTCGCATCTGGCGCATCGCACCCAAGGGCAGCAAGCCGATCGCCTGGGAGCCTGTCACCGGCCTGCCGGTGGAGGCCTTGCTGGCCAAGCTGCTCTCGCCGAGCCGCTGGGAGTTCGAGCAGGCTCGCCGCGAGCTTGCGAAAGCCCCGCTTGCCGACTTGCAGAAAGCGCTCGCCGTTTGGGTCAAAGATGAGATTACTCGCCGTCATGCAGCGTGGTTGCTCAGTGGTCGCACCTCCGATGTCTCGCATCTCCTCGCCATGCTGAAGTCGGGTCAAGACGACACGAGCGTGCAGGTCGCCCTGCGTGAGATCGGCAAGGCCTACGGCAACCGTGGCATCACTGACATCAGCGCCATCGCTCCCTGGGTGGAGGCCGGGAAGAATCCGCGCACACGCCTTGAGGCCTTCCGTGCGCTGGGTCGCATCAGCACCTTTGAGAGTGCGGATCTCGTGCTCAAAAACATGCCTACTGATGCCAGCGACAGCTTCCTCGACTTCGCCGCCTGGACGACGGTGAATGAACTCGCGCGCCCCTGGCTTGCCGAGCTCGCCGATCATCCCGAGAAGATCGAAGGGCGTGACAAGCAACTCACCGCGCTCGCCGCCATCGCCGATCCCGTCATCGCTGCGCCTTACATGCAGCGCCTCTTTGCCGGACGCAGCATCGACGCCGCAGGCAGTGGCCCGTGGATCGAGCTCATTGGCAAATCCGGTGGCCAAGCTGAAGTGAACACACTTTTCACGGCCTTCATTGAGGAAGGCAAGCTCCAGCCTGCCGCACGGCTTCGCGCTGCGCGTGCCCTTGCCGAAGCAGCGAAGCAACGCCGCCTCCGTCCGCAGGGCGACCTCAGCGCCATCGCTCCGCTTTTGAAATCGACTGCGCGTGACATGCAGTTCGCTGCCATCCGCCTCGCGGGTGAGTGGCAGCAGGGAAAACTCATCGCCACACTCGCTGAGTTCGCCGCCTCTGAAAAAGACAAGGCCTTGCGCGGTGAAGCCCTGACAGCGCTGCGCCTCATCGGCGGCGGTGAAACCGTGAAGGCGCTCAAGAAGCTCGTCGCTGAAGATCAACCTGCCGACGTGCGTCGCGAGGCGCTGATCCCACTGGCCATGCATGGTCGTGCCGATGCCTTCGCAGCCCTGCCATCCATCTTGAAGCAAACCACGGATCAGAATGTTGCGCAGAACCTCTGGCGTCAGCTTTTGCAACACGCACCCTTTGCCAATCAGTTCGCCAGTGGTGTGCCAAAAGACCTGCCGCCCTCCGCGTATGCGGATGCATTGCAAATCGCCAAAGGCATGGGCCGTGGTGGCAATGCGCTCGTCGCAGCCTTGCAGCCCCTC
>JBILPY010000532.1:0-3590 GCA_044373575.1 Prosthecobacter sp.
TGAAACTCGAAGTGCCGAAGGCTGAAGAGCCCAACCCCGCAGCAACACCACCTGCCGCTGCACCAGCGCCAGTGGGTACGCCTGCTGCCGCCGCCAGCACACCGATCAGCGTGACCACGCCTCCGATTTCCGTGCCTCCGGCTCCTGCAAAGCCTGAAGGCGACGCCAAGAAGTAAGTCGGTAAGCCCCTGTCATCTACAATCCAAGCGGCACTGGTTCACTCCAGTGCCGCTTTCTTTTGGCATCCCATCCTGCCTTTATGGCAGGGTTTCGACGCTCGGGGGGAGCAACTCTGGGAACCCGGTCATCTGGATGAGCTTGATGCCGTAGCGCTCGGCGATGAGCGGTGACTCGGACTCGGGATAGATGTCGCGGTAATAGACTTCTTTGATGCCGTAGGCACAGAGCATCTGCATGCAACTGGTGCAGGGCATGGTGGTGCAGGCGAGGAGGCGTGCTGCACCACGCGTGAAGAGGCTGCACAGGTTCACCTCGGCATGGAGCATGTATTTGCGCCGGGCTTCGCGGTCATTCCAGAAGCCTTCGGGGGCGTTGTAGCCGGGTGCGAGGCCGTTGTAGGCGGTGCCGATGACGCGGTTGTCGAAGTCGAGAGCGACGGCACCGACTTTCCGAAAAGGATCCTCAGAGCGCAGGCTGGCGACATGGGCGAGGGCCATGGCATACTCGGGGATGCTGAGGCGGTTCGAGTTCATGATGGATCAATCTTCCTCCTCATCGCTGTGCTTGCCGCCGACGAGGATGCCGCGCTGGGTGCTGGCGACGAATTCGGTGAAGTGAGCGGCCTCGGGGGTGAGTTCGCCGACTCGGAGTTCTTCGACAGCCTGCGCGTTGTTCAGGCCGTTGCGATAGACTTTGCGGAAGGCTTGGCGCAGGGCGCGCATTTGCTCGCGGGTGAAACCGGCGCGCTGAAGACCGACAATGTTCAGGCCTCGAGCGCGTGCGGGATTGCCGTCAGCGGTGCAGTAGGGGGGCACGTCCTGGACGACTTTGGAACAGCCGCCGATAATGGATCGTGTGCCGATGCGGCAGAACTGATGCACGGCGCTGAGCCCGCCGAGGATCACATGATCTTCAACGGTGACATGACCGGCGAGTGTGCCGTTGTTGGAAAAGATGACGTGGTTCCCGACGGTGCAGTCGTGGGCGATGTGGACGTAGGAAAGGAAGCTGTTGTGGCTGCCAATCGTGGTCTTTTCCCCCGGCGATGTGGCGCGGTGGACGGTGCAGAATTCGCGAAAGGTATTGTCATCACCGACCTCCAGCCAGGTGGGCTCGCCCTTGTATTTTAGATCCTGAGTCTGCTGGCCGATGGAGCCATAGGCGAAGAACTTGTTGCCTTTGCCGATCCTGGAAGGCCCCATGATCGTGACATGATGCTGGAGCCAGGAACCATCGCCAATGACGACATCCGCGCCGATGATGCAATAGGGGCCGATGGTGACATCCGCGCCGATCTGGGCGGTGGGGTCGATGATGGCAGTGGGATGGATCACGGAGAATGACGAAGGCGAGAATGACGAAACGGGAATCAGCGATCGACGACGCTGAACATGAGTTCGGCTTCGGAGACGACCTGGCCGTTGACGATGCAGCGGCCGATGGCTTGAGCGACGCTGCGCTTGGTCTTCGTGATCTCGGTCTCGATGATGAGGGTGTCGCCAGGAATGACGGGCTTGCGCCACTTGACCTTATCCGCGCTGAGGAAGTAGCCAATCTTGCCCTGATGGGCAGGCATCCGCATGAGGACGATGCTGGCGACCTGGGCCATGGCTTCAAGCTGGAGCACGCCGGGCATGACGGGGTGTCCGGGGAAGTGGCCCTGGAAGAATGGCTCGTTGATGGTGACGTTCTTCACACCGGTACACTTCGTGTCGCCTTCGAGATTGATGATGCGGTCGATGAGCAGGAATGGGTAGCGGTGAGGGATGATCTTCATCACCTCGGTGACATTCAGCACAGCCTCACCACTTGGGATGGCGAGCGGCGGCGGCACCATGGCGCGCATGGCTTTGTATTGAGAGTCGATGGCACGCGCCAGCTCGGTGTTCGGTCCGTGGCCGGGACGCACGGCGATGACGTGGCCGGTGATGCGGCGCCCGCAGAGCATGAGATCACCGATGATGTCGAGGATCTTATGGCGGACGAATTCGTTGTCGAAGCGAAGCGGTTGCTTGGAAAGAAGAGTGTCACCACGGACGACGACAGCGGCCTCCAGAGTGCCGCCTTTGATAAGGCCCTTCTCCATCAGCGGGGCGATGTCCTCGTAATAAACAAAGGTGCGCGCTTGGGCGATTTCCTTCTCGTAGGTTTCGGGGTTGATCTCCAGGGAGAGGAACTGGGTAAAGCGGCCTCCAGGGCCGACATTCGTGCAGGAGATGCGGAACTTTTTATCGGGGACGATGGTGAGGATGGTGCCATCACGGGTCTCCTGATAGATGGGCTCGCGGATCTCGAAGACCTTGCGTGGGGCTTCCTGGGCGACGATGCCGGCCTTCTTAATCAGTTCGACGAAGGGCTGCGAGCTGCCATCGACGATGGGCGGTTCGTTGGCATCCATCTCGATGATGGCATTGTCCACGCCCATGCCAGTGAGCGCACTGATGACATGCTCGACGGTATGCACGTTGACGCCGCCTTCGGCGATGGTGGTGGCGCGCTCGACCTTCTGCACCTTCTCGACAAGGGCGGGAATGAAGGGCTTGTCCTCGAGATCGATGCGCCGGAATTTAAAGCCGAAGTTTTCCGGGGCGGGTTGGAGGGTCAGCGTGACCTGCTCTCCGGTGTGAAGGGAGGTGCCGGTGATGGAGGCCGGCTTGGCGAGAGTGTGTTGGCGGTCAGTGGCGGACATAGGCGGGAGAGGACCGTCGTTTTAGCCGGATGAAATGGCGGGGTCAAAGAGAAACCGCCTTTCGGCTTGGGGTAATCAAGACGATGCGGGCGAGTCTGAACACTGACGGGCATCATGGGGGCAGGGTGGAGAATGGCTGGAATAAGATGAAACGCGGAGCAGGATGGGTGAGTCCTAGGCTTTGCTCATGAATTCTTGGCCCAAAATCCTTCTCTCGGTCAGTGCGGTGCTCTGCCTGATCTCTTTCGGTGCGCTGGGCTGGCTGGCGTTTGAGACGACGGCGCTGACGGAGGCGGGTTCGGTGCCTGCGCCGATGTTTGAGAAATCTCAGGGAAAAGCGGGTAAGGAAAGTGAGAAGTCGGCGATAAAGACGGAGGCCGTGGCACCTGCTGTGGTGATCAAAGATGAACTGATGAGCAAACTGGCGGAGTTGAACAACTCGGAGTCGGTGGTGCCGGGTGAGCTGTTGTTGTCATTTGAATCACCGGAGGCGCTGAATGCGTTTCGGACGCGGGCAGGGCTGGCGGGGATTGAGATTGTATACAGCGATGCGCGGCTGAAGGTGGCGCGGGTGAGGTATCGGGAGGCGGGTAAGATGGCGAAGGAACTGCGGGATCATGCGGCGGACTATGCGAACGTGGGGCCGAACTACCGTGCGTGGGTGCCGGGAATGCCAAAGGAGCCGGTCAAGGATGCGGCGAATGCAGGCGGAGCGGCCCCT
>JBILPY010000083.1:0-11641 GCA_044373575.1 Prosthecobacter sp.
GCCGCCGGGTGCGCATCGAGGAAAACTACCTGCGCGAAGGCGCACGGCCTTTCGGGAACTGAGTTTGACGCGCCATGGCTCCTGCGGAGAATCGCGGCCCATGAAACTCAGTACCTGGAACGTCAACGGCATCCGCGCCTCACTCAACAAAGGCCTGCGCGAGTACCTGCTCGGCTGCGATGCCGATGTCATCTGCCTCCAGGAAACCAAAGCCATGCAGGAGCAGGTGGACCTGTCCTTTTTCACCGGCTACGACGCCGTCTGGAACAGCGCGGTGAAGAAAGGCTACTCCGGCACCTGCATCCTCAGCCGCGTGCCGTGGCTGAGTCACGAGATCGGCATGGGCCACGATGACCATGACAGCGAAGGGCGGGTGATCACCACCGAGTTTCCCGACTTCTATGTCGTCACGGTCTATACCCCGAACGCACAGATGGCCCTGGCCCGGCTATCCTACCGCCTGCAATGGGACGAGGTCTTCCGCCTCTTCATCAAGAACCTGGAGAGAAAGAAGCCCGTGCTCGTTTGTGGTGATTTGAATGTCGCCCATCAGGAAATCGACCTCGCGAATCCGAAGAGCAACCGCATGAACCCCGGCTTCAGCGATGCCGAGCGCGCCAGCTTCACCCAGCACCTCGACGCGGGCTTCCTCGATGTCTTCCGCGAGTTCGATCAAGGCCCCGGCCGCTACTCCTGGTGGACCCAGCGCACGCCCGATGCCCGGGCGAAGAACATCGGTTGGCGTCTCGACTACTGGCTCGCCTCCAGCGCCCTGAAGCCCGCCCTGAAAAGCTGCACCATTCGCGATGACGTGCATGGCTCCGACCACTGCCCGGTGGAGATGACGATTGGTTGATGATTAAAAAGGAGATTGGGAGTTTGGGGTTTTGCTTCAGAAGTCTCTCCTAAACTCCGAGTCTCCTGTTACAAATTCCCTGCCAGATCCAGCTCGGGCTCGATGGGTTTTCCATCGAGGAGGTGCTCGGTGAGCTGGCGGGCGACCCAGGGGGCGCGGAGGACGCCTTTGGAGCCGAGACCGTTCATGAAGGCGATGCCGGGGCGGGCGGGATGGGTGCCGATGAGAGCCTCACGTCGGGCGATGATGGGGCGCACGCCGGTTTGGGAGCCGGTGATGTCGTAGCGGGTCTTCAGCAGGCCGCGCAGACGAGTTTCGAGAGCGGCGATGGTCTCCGGCGCGGGGGTGTGGGGCTGGTCGAAGTTCAGCTCGTAGGTCGGGCCGACTCGCAGGGTGCCATCGCCACGCGGCAGGAGCCAGCAGCCGTTGTTCACCACGCGTGTCTCGCCACCGGTGTCGGCGCTGACTTGCAGGACGGTGCCGCGAGCGGACTGAAAGGGCACCCAGTCAAACCAAGGATGCCGCGCGGCCTCCCAGCCGATGCAGAAGACGGCGTGGGTGAAGTCTTTGCCGATGCGTGACGCGACTTCATCGGGCGTCAGTTCGCCGCGCTGCCAGGAGCCGAGGCTCTCGAAGTAGCGCTGGCTGGCGGAAAGAAAGGCCGCGGTGTCCAGCCAGCCGCTGTGCTGCTGCACGAAGCCGCCGTGGGGATTGGCGAAGATCGCGTCATTCACCAGCGGGCCGGGCTCGGGAGCTTTCAGGTAGGGCTGGACCTCTGGCTGATCACGCCGCTTTTGCCACTGCGTCACGGCTTTCTCGCTGGCGAGCAACTGGACGATGGGCACCTCATGGTAGAAGCGGCTGCCGAGCTTGGATTCGAGGCTGCGATAAAAGGCGAACGCTTCGGGGTAAAGCTCGCCAAATCGCCAGCTCAGGCTCAGGCGCATGCCGGTGATGGGCGTGACGAGACCGGCGGCGACTTTGGACGAGGTGAGAGGCTCATCGCGATCCACGATCAGGAAGGGCAGGCCGCGCTCATGCAGTCGCCAAGCGAGCGTGGTGCCAGCGAGTCCGCCGCCGATGATGAGGATGCGTGGGGTCATGGAAGGGTGACCTGACCTTCCTTGATCTCGCCGGGCTTGCCCTGCAGATGCTTGTCGAAGAAGACCCGCATCTTGCTGAGGAGATCGGCGGAGAAAAAGACATGCGGCGCGTCTTTGCCGGTGAGCAGCGTGCTGGAGACGCCGACCTTTTCCAGCGCGGCATCGAACTCCTCGGCCTGTGCATAAGGCACGAGCGTGTCGGCGGAGCCGTGGATGTGCAGGAAGGGTGGATCATCGCTGCTGACATAGGTCACGGGAGAGGCAGCTTTGGCGGCATCCAGGTGCTGACTCATGGGGCCACCGAAGAGTTTCGTGATGGCCGTGCCGGGCTTTTCGGGATCGATGATGCTGCCTTTGCCGGGGAAGGTGAGGAAGTTCGCCGGGCCACAGAAGTTCGCCACACAGGCGATCTTTGGTAGCTCGCCAGCGGTGCCAACGCTGCCATCGAGCTCTTTCACACCGCCACTGGTGCCGAGCAGGCTGACGAGATGTCCGCCAGCCGAGATGCCGGTGAGGCCGACTTTGTCGGCATCGATGCCGTGGTCCTTGGCGTGGGCTTTCAGCCAGCGCATAGCGGCTTTGACATCGTGAATCTGCGCCGGCCATTTTTGCTCCTGGGTGAATCGGTAGCCGATGCTGGCTCCGGCATAGCCGCCACTTTTGATGAGTTCAAAGAGCAGCCCGGTGTCGCTTTTGTCCCCACCTTCCCAGCCGCCGCCGTGGATGTAGACAATGAGTGGCAGCGGCTTCTCCGACGGCTTTTCAGGCAGGTAGAGGTCGAGCTTCTGGCGCGGGTTGCGCTGCCCGGCGTAGTCGAGATCACGCAGGGCGATGAATCCGGGAGGTGGTGGTGTTTGCGCGCAGGCGCTGAGCGTGAGACAGCCGAGGGCGAGGAGAGGAAAGAGGTAGCGCATGGAATGAATGTGCCTGATTGAAAACGGAGAACGCTGAACTGAGAACCGAAAACTTCCCCCGCCCATGAAATACCTCTGCTGCCTGCTGCTCGCCTTCAGCCTTCACGCCGCTGATCTGCCCATCACCGTCGCGCTCAATGGAGCGGATGGAGACTACACGGTGGAGCGTTGGAAGCTGGACTGGCCGGGCTGCGAGTTTGAAGACGGCGTCAAAGAAGGTCACGTGCAGATGAAGGTGCGTGAGGATGGCCTGAAGTGGCTGCGGGTGAACTACGCGGTCGGCGGCATCGGCCCCGAGCAGGGCGGCGCTGGCTGGCGCTGGCCCATCGGCAAACACAAAGCCGCCGAGCTGCGCTACACGCTGCGGTTCAACCAAGACTTCGACTTCGTGAAAGGGGGCAAGCTGCCGGGACTTTGCGGAGGACCTGAGAACGTGAGCGGTGGCCGCCCCGCCGATGGCGCGAATGGTTTCTCCGCCCGTCTGATGTGGCGGCGCGATGGCCGGGGCGAGGCTTATGTGTATCACAAAAACCAGCCCGAGAAGTTTGGGGAGAGCTTTCCTTTCCCGGAAGACTTCCGCTTTCCACCCGGCAAGCCCGTGCAGGTGCGGATCGCGGTGGTGATGAACACGGGCGGACAGCGTGACGGCACTCTGCGGGTATGGACCACGCTTGCTGGACAGGGTGAACGACTCGTGGTGGAGCGCACGGACATGGAATGGCGCAGCGCGGAGACCTTTAATGTGGACAGCCTCTACTTCGAAACCTTCCACGGTGGCAATGACAGCTCCTGGGCACCCACACGGCCCTGCTACGCGGAGTTCACGGGATTCGAGGTTGTTAAGGCGAAGTGATCTTCACGGCCACGAGCTTCTCGGTATCGCGGGCGTAGAAGATGCCGTTGGCAAACGCGGTGTGGCAGCGATGTCCGGCGCGGGTGATCTGGATGGCGGCGAGCTTTTCAAACTTCGCGGGGCTGGCGCGCACGAGCCAGAGTTCGCCCATCTCGGTGAAGATGAGCAGCTTGTCTCCCACGGCGATGAGTGTGCCGCCGCGCAGGCCTTCGGGGTCTTCCCAGACGACTTTGCCACTGGCGACTTCGAGGCAGCGGAGGTGCATTCCACTCTCCTGTCGGCCATGAAATCCGTAGATGTGTCCGCCGACCTTCACGGGCGTGGCGTAGTGGCAGTCGAGCGCATCCTCTTTGTGCCAGATCTCGGCAAAGCTGCTCTCCATGATGCCGATCAGATGCGCGCCGACATCGTAACCAGCGGTGATGAGCCAGCGTGATTCACCACAGTCGATGGGCGTGGCGGCATTCACCGAGGCGTCGATCTCAGCGCGGAGTTTGCGGGAGGTGATGACGCTTCCGTCGGCGGCGTTGACGAGCCAGAGTTGGTTGCGCATCCAGGCGAGCAGACGCTTGTCGTCAATCATCACCGGTGAGGCATAACCGGCCTCGTCTTCCACGCTGGTCCAGGCGACTTTGCCCGTGGCGGCTTCGAGAGCCACGAGCCCGGCGGGTTTACCATCCAAAGTGCCCCCGGCGGCAATGATGACCCGATCTCCCACCACGATGGGCGACGGCGCGCGGCCAAAGTATCCTTGCCGTGAGGTCAGCGCGGAGGCGGTGTCGTAGTTCCAGACCTCTTTGCCCGTGGCGAAGTCGAGTGCCGTCACGCGACCTTCGGGTCCGAAGGTGAAGACACGTCCGCCAGCCACTGCTGGGACGGCGCGGGGGCCGTTGTCGAAGCCGAAGCTGTCCACGTAATCGCTAATGTAGGTGCTGCGCCAGATCGGTTTCCCAGTCTTGGCATCGAGCGCCTCGGTGGTCATGTCACTGCCTTCGCGATGGAAGAGGATGACTGTTCCATCGGCCACGACAGGGCCTGCGAAGCCCGAGCCGGCGGATTTTTCCCAGAGCGGTTTTAGATCGCCGTCGAGGGAGTCTGGAAGGGCCGCCTCACTTTTGTCAGCGATGCCGCTGCGCTGGGGGCCGAGGAACTGGGGCCAGTCCGCCGAGAAGGTCAAAGTGGGGAAAAGAAGGAGGAAAACGGACAATGGACGCATAGCGTCACACTAAACGTGAGAGCAAAGAAGGTGAATTTCGATTTTCGAGTTTGTCGTAGGGCCGTAAACTTGCTGTTTTAAGTCTTCCTTATTCATGTCCGCCCTACTTTCACCCCGACTGCGCCACTGGCTGCGCTTGGTGATCATCGCGCTCGGGCTCGCCGGAGTGCTCTGGCTGGTGCTGGCACGAGCGCTGCCGGGGTTGAACACGGCTCCGGAAAAGCTCACGAGGCTGGAGGCTGCGAATCTGAAGCTGACCGGGCAGACGCAGCGTGATCTCCAGCCGGATTTCAGTCGCAGCATCTCCGATCCGCTGAAGCGCATGATGCCGCACCGGACAGATGGTTTGGCGCAGCCGCTCTGGCCCTGGGTGGCCTCATGGATGTATGATCCGCAGGATGTGGCGGTGACGCTGAAAGGCACCGGCATCTTCCGCATCGGGCTGGTGCTCGGGTTCCTGCTGATGCTGGGGCTCATCTGCGCGCGCTCCTTTGCCACACCGGCGGCGCTTTGGGTGCTGCTGATGGCGGGGCTGCATGGCTTCCTTCCCGTGCTGCCCCATTTCACGGGTGAAACGCTGCATCACATGGGCCTGCTTGTGATGTGGCTGGCCTGTGTGTATGCGCTGCAGAGGAACTCGCTCTGGGTCTATGGTCTCATCGGGATTTCTGCAGCACTGACCTGGCTGGCGGATGACCGGGTCGTGGCGCCGGTGCTGTTGGTCTTCCTGGTGGTAGGTTCCCTGCGCGCGGTCTGGGGCTGGGCGTCAGCGCACTTTGCCCGGATGCCGGGGACGAGCCTGTGGGTCTGGCGGAATCACTGGCTGGGGCTGCTGATGCTGGCCTGCACTTTCTTTTTCATCGTCGGCCCGCGGCTGGTGGAGTCTCACGAGATCTTTGGGCAGGCCTTTTTCAGCCACACGGACCAGGTGCGCTGGCTGGACAGTGCGGATGAGGCGCGGCAATGGATCGAAACCCATCCCGATGCCGCAAGCCTGACGCGTGAGTCCGCCCTCGAACGACCTTCGGCAACGAGTGCGCTGAGTGGCCGCAGCAATGCCGAGGTGCTGGCAAGGCTGGGTCTTGGGGCGGAGATCGTGGTGGAGGAGCTCGGCTCAGCACTTCCCCAGCTCGCGGCTATGCTCGGACTGCTCATCGCGCTGACTTTGGTCACTTGGACGCGCTCTCCCAAGGCAAGCCATGCAGGCGAGCGCCTGCATCCTGAGACTGCCACGACGGCGCTCTTTGTCACCGTTGCCATCGGTGCCTGCGCTTTGATCGCCTGCTGGGACGCACTTGTGCTGCCGGTCGGCCATCTGCATGGACTGGTGATGCTGCTGGCGCTGAGCCTCGTCTGGGCGGCCACCAGTCTGCTGCGCCGGGCCAAACGACGTGGCGTGGGCCGTTGGGTCATCCTCAGTTACTACGTGGCGATGTGGGCGATGGTCGGCTGGACGCTTTTGACGGGTCGGGCAATGCCTTGACTCTCCTGCCAGATGGATGAACTCCTCCACCCGCCAAATGGCCGCCCCCAAGCCCCACTTCATCCTCTGCTTCGACTTCGATGGCACGCTGGTCAATCCAGAGGGCGACCCCGTCTTTCATCCCGCGCTCGGGCAGATGATCCAGCAACTCCGCACCCAAGGCGCAGCCTGGGTGATCAATACCGGCCGCAGCCTCCAGCAGACCATCCAAGGACTGGCCCAGCACGGCATTTTCATGCAGCCGGACTACATCATCGCCAAGGAGTGCGACATCTACCGGCCCGGTCTTTTCAGCAAATGGACGGACTTCGGAAACTGGAACCGTCAGGCCCGGAAGTCGCATGACCGCTTCGTGAAGGATCATGAACCCTCGCTGACGGCGATCAGGCAACTGGTCGAAAGACAGACCAAGGCGGAATACCTGATCGGCGACTATGGCGAACTCGGCATTGTCGCCACCACGGAGGAGGAGCTCGATTTCATCTGTGCTTTCATCGACACGCACACGCGCCAGTTCCCGGACATCGGCTACCAGCGCAACGGCATCTACCTGCGCTTCTCCCACAGCGGTTACAGCAAAGGCACCGCCCTCAGCGAACTCGCCCGCATGCTCGGCATGGATGCCAGCCGCTGCTTCGCCGCCGGGGACAATCACAACGACCTTTCCATGCTCGATCCGCGCCACGCGCACATGATCGCCACGCCCAGCAATGGACTCCCGCCGATTAAAGCGCACGTCATGAGCCGTGGCGGCTTTGTGGCGAGCCGACCCGCGAGCGAAGGCATGATCGAGGCGCTCGGGCATTACTTTGGCGGCGGGCAGCAGGTTTGAGGAAACGGCGGGTGGGCCAATCTTGCGCTGCACACATCCTGCCTTGCCTTCATTCTCAATTAGGCTACCTGCTTGTCTCAATATGGACCCCCGAATCAAAGAGCGGCTCGAAGCGCACCTTTCCTCCTCCGGCCTCCGCCGCACCAGGCAGCGTGACGTCATCGTGGAGGCCGCCTTTGCCACCGACGACCACTTCAACGCCGACGAGCTCCTGGATAAAACCCGCAAGCTCGACCGCACCATCTCCCGCGCCACAATTTACCGCACCCTCCAGCTTCTGGTCGAATGCGACCTGCTGCGCGAGGTCGATCTCGGGCGCGACCAGACCTTCTACGACCCCAACTTCCTCGACAAGCCGCAGCACAATCATCTCATCTGCCTCGACTGCGACCGCGTCGTGGAGTTTGAGGACGAAAACGCCGCCCTGCTACACGATTGCATCACCCGGCGTCTCGGCTTCCAGCCGCAGATGAAATCCATGCGCATCGAGGCCAAATGCGACGAGTTGGCCCGCACGGGCAAGTGCCACTTCAAAGCCGCCCGCGAAGCTGTGCTGGCCTGATAGGTTCTCCACCACCAACAAACTCCTTGCGCTTCCAAGGGTCGCGCCTATTCTTCACGCCCTTTTTCCAAATCTCTTTCCAACTCAGATTATGTCGCAACATCGCAGTCTCAAAACATCCGGCGGTTCCGTGGGCACCAAGCGCAGCGTCCTCAAACGCGGCGAACGCATCAAGCTCATGAAAGCCCGTGGCCAGTGGAAGGAAGGTCGTCTCCCGACCAGCCTGCCGAAAACCAAGTCCGAGTAGTAAACCCACTTTGCGCCCGGTGGGACGTTCCGCCGGGCATTTATTTTGCGCCTTAATCGCTTCCTCAGCCAGTGCGGCCTGGGTTCACGCCGTGGCTGTGAGCAGATCATTTTAGAAGGTCGCGTCACGATCAACGGCAAGACCGTGACCGAGCTGGGCACCGTCGTTGCTCCCGAAGACTCGATCAATGTCGATGGCAAGCCCACCCGCTCCGAGACGCCCATCGTCATCGCTCTGAACAAGCCAAGGGGCTACATCTGCAGCCGTGCTGACGAGCGGGATCGCATGACGATTTATGCTTTGCTGCCCAAGCAGCTACAAACCCTGCATCACGTCGGTCGGTTGGATAAAGAGAGCGAAGGTCTGCTGCTGATGACCAATCGCGGCGATCTTTCCCACCATCTGATCCATCCGAGCAAAGGTGCCGAGAAGGAATACGAAGTCATCGTGGATAAGCCGCTGGATCAGGCCACCATGGCCAAGCTCGTCCACGGCATGCTCACGGAAGAAGGTCACGCCAAGGCCGAACGAGCCTGGATGATCACCGACTATCGCTGCCACGTGGTGCTCAAGCAGGGGCTCAAGCGCCAGATCCGCCTCATGTTTTATCAACTCGGCTTCGAGGTCGAGCGACTCGTGCGTACGCGCATCGGCTGGTTGGAAGTCAAAGGCCTGCCCAAAGGTGCCTGGAAGCAGCTCACCGAGGCTGAAGTGCAGCGCTTCTTCACCGAAGCCGGCACCACGGGCCGCACGAAGCCAGTGGTCGATCCCGATAAAAAGCCGCGCAAACCCCGCGCTGAAACCGATGAGGAATCTGAAGAGAAGCCTCGTCGTCGTCCGCCCGTCCGCCGCCCTTCAAAAGGCACCGGCACCAAGCCCACGGGCCGCGCCCGCTACGCGCTTCCGCGCCCCGAGCCCACCGAAGCTCCCGAACCCCGTCCACGTTCCAGTTCGTCACGCCGCTCCGGTCCGCCGGATAGATCTGCACCAACTCGCCGTGGTTATGGCGGAGATCGTGAGGAATCCCCTGATCGTTCCAGCCCAGCACGCCGCTCTGGCCCGCCGGATCGTTCCGGCCCGAAGCGCCGCGGCTACGGCGGAGATCGTGAAGAATCCTCCGAGCGCTCCAGCCCAGCACGCCGTTCTGGCCCGCCGGATCGTTCCGCTCCGAAGCGCCGTGGCTACGGTGGCGACCGTGAAGAATCCCCTCAACGCTCTGGACCGCCACGTCGCCCGAGATCAGATGAACGTTCGGATTTCTCCGAGCGTTCAGGTCCACCTAGCCGCCCAGGCTTTGGCGACCGCTCCGGGCCGAGAGATCGTTCTTCCGGCCCCTCCGATCGCACAGGCCTACCGCGCCGTTCAGGTCCTCCCGGACGTTCTGGCCCGCCAAGTCGCGGCGGCCCGAAAAAGTTCGGTGGCCAGGGTCCGCGTAAGTCTCGCTGAAGAACTGCGGATTTAATGGTCGGCCACGCACATCGTGGTCTGCTTTTTGGATAGTTCCGCTACCTGTCATGCATGGGTCAGTTTGTTCTGGTTGGCATCCCAGTTCTGATTCTATGGGGACATGGTGTCGCGTCGATTTGTGTCGCTGGCCACTCGCTTTATGAACTGGTCACGGGTGATTCGTGATCGACCTATGTGATTGGCACGTATGCCTTGCTCTTGCCAGATTCAAAGAACCGGCTGAAGCCGGGGCTACGAACGAAGAAGGCGCGAACTCCGCATGGGAGATCGCGCCTTGAGGGGATTCGCGGGGCGGGGGATTACAGACCGGCTTCGATGAGCTTTTCGAGCTTCACGATGTCTTTGCCGAAGTTGCGGATGCCTTCGGCGGTCTTTTCGGTGGCCATGGCGTCTTCGTTGAAGAGCCAGCGGAAGGTTTTTTCGTCGCTGCCGATGCGCTCGATCTTGAGGGACTGGGCGGCGGTGGCGTCGAGCTTCTTGAGGAGGGATTCTTCGGAAGCCTGAAGCTCGCCGAGGAGGCCGGGGGAGATGGTGAGGAGGTCGCAGCCGGCAAGTTCGGTGATTTCACCTTTGTTGCGGAAGCTGGCGCCCATGACTTCGGTCTTGTAGCCGAAGTGCTTGTAGTAGTTGTAGATCTGGGTCACGGACTGCACGCCGGGGTCTTCGGTGGCGGTGTAGTCTTTGCCGGTGCTCTTCTTGTGCCAGTCGAGGATGCGACCGACGAAGGGGGAGATGAGCTTGATGCCGCCCTCGGCGCAGGCGACGGCCTGGGCGAGGCTGAAGAGGAGGGTGAGGTTGCAGTTGATGCCTTCTTTCTGAAGGATCTCGGCGGCTTTGATGCCTTCCCAGGTGGAGGCGATCTTGATGAGCACGCGCTCGCGGCCGATACCGGCGGCTTCATACATGCTGATGAGCTGGCGGGCTTTGTCCAGATTGCCCTGGGTGTCGAAGGAGAGGCGGGCGTCCACCTCGGTGGAGACGCGGCCGGGGACGATCTTGAGGATTTCCAGACCGAAGAGAATGAGGATGCGGTCCATGACAGCCTCGACTTTGGCTGCGCCAGTGAGGGAGCCGCCTTTGTGCTCGGCGATGGCCTGATCGACCAGGGATTTGTATTCCGCCTTCTGGGAGGCCTGGAGGATGAGGGACGGATTGGTGGTGGCGTCCTGGGGTTTGTAGGCCTTCATGGCCTCGAAGTCGCCGGTGTCTGCGACGACGACGGTGTGCTGCTTGAGCTGATCGAGTTGATTCATGTTTGTTTTTGGGGGCGCGAGAATAAGGGCAAGCGACGGGGATGCAAGCGGCGGTCTGGCGGGGCGGCCCTGGGTTGGATGAGTGTTTTCCATGGGAACCTGCAGCGGGATTCATCGTGATGACAGCTTTCCAGGTGACGTGTCGTTTGGTTTGGCCCAATCTGATTCGCTTTTATTATGATGACCAACTCGACACGTCGCTCCTTCCTGCGCAGCACTGCGCTCGCCACCACGGCTCTTTCCGCCTCCCGCGTGCTGGGGGCGAATGACACGATCCGCATCGCCAGCATAGGCCTGGGAGGGCAGGGGATGGGAAATGCGAGCCGCATGGCGAAGGTGCCGGGCGTGGAGATCGCCTATCTTTGTGATGCCGACACGGTGGCTCTGGATAAGGCGAAGAAGGTTTATCCAAACGCGAAGACGACGCAGGACCTGCGCAAGGTGATGGAAGACCCGACGATCGACGCGGTGGTGGTCTCGACGGGCAATCACTGGCATGTGCTGGCCTCCATCTGGGCCATCCAGGCGGGCAAAGATGTGTATGTGGAGAAGCCGGTGTCCCACAATATTTGGGAAGGTCGCCAGCTGGTGAAAGCGGCGCGGAAATACAACCGCATCGTCCAGGGCGGCACCCAGCAGCGCAGTGATCCTTTCCATCTGGAGCTGAAGGCCTACCTCGACTCCGGCGCGCTCGGGAAGATGAAGTATGTGCGCTGCAATCACTACGGGATGCGGGCGACCATCGGCAAACGCGAGACGCCGATCACTCCGCCGACGACGGTGGATTACAATCTCTGGCTGGGCCCAGCCCAGGACATCCCGATCCTGCGGGAAAAGTTCCACTATGACTGGCAC
>JBILPY010000533.1:0-3586 GCA_044373575.1 Prosthecobacter sp.
AGATCGAGTGATCGACGAGGATGTAGGTGCCTGGCACTTCGAGCCCGAACTCGACGATGGCAGAGCCGCCAGCCGGAATCATCGTGGTCTGCACCTGATGCTGCGCGGGCTTGGCGCCGCCTTCGAGATACACATTGTCAAAGATTTCGCCGATGACGTGGAAGGACGACACGAGATTCGGGCCGCCATTGCCGACGAAGAGACGCACCTTCTCGCCCACGGCAGCCTGCACAGCATTGTCACCTGCCATGGCTCCGACAGAGCCGTTAAAGACGACGTAGTCCGGTATTTCAGTGAGCGCCTTCTCCATGCTAAATGGCTGCAATCCGGCCTCACCATGCGGTCCTTTCGTGTAGAACTCAGATTGGAAGACATAGAACTCTTTGTCCACTTTTGGCATGCCGCCGATGGGCTCGATGAGAATGAGGCCATACATGCCGTTAGCAACGTGCATGCCCACCGGGGCGGTGGCGCAGTGATACACATAGAGGCCGGGGTTCAGTGCCTTGAACGAAAAAACGGAGGCGTGACCCGGTGCGGTGAAGGAGGCCGCAGCCCCGCCTCCTGGTCCGGTCACGGCATGAAGGTCGATGTTGTGCGGCATCTTGCTGTCCGGGCGATTCATGAGGTGAAACTCCACCTCATCGTTTTGCCGGATGCGCATGAACTTGCCAGGCACGCTCCCGCCGAAGGTCCAGAATGTGTAGTCCACTCCATCGGCCATGCGCTTTACCAGTTCGACGACTTCGAGTTTGATGGTGACCTTCGTGGGATGATCGCGCGTGATCGGCGGCGGCACATTCGGCGCGTCCGTAAGCAATGCGTTCTCCGTGCCGGAGACAGGCTTGTCCTGCTGCTTGGTGGGATTCGCCAGCGCGTCGCCTGTAGGTGCGGACGCTGCCGCCGGAGCTGTGTCGTAGGAGTCCATCGCCTTGATGAAGGTCGCCTGGGACATTTTTTCGTTGGGGCTGAGTTCCTGGTCTCCGCATTGAGTGAGCAAAGTGGTGACAAGACCCGTCAGGAGGAGTCGCGATGTTGTTTTCATGGAGTGGCTGGTTGTGGTTGGGATTTGTAGCGGGCGTAGCGCTCGCGCTGCTCGGGAGTGAGATTGGCGGGGTCGAAGCGCGGGTCGGGGACTTGGTTGATGCGTGAGAAGATCACGTTCGCCATGTCAGCGGCGCAGTTCTTGATGTGATCGGCATGTTCGCCGACAAAAAGGTCGTCCACGGTTCCGCAAAAGAGCTTGAGCCAATGATCAAACTTGTCACGGCCCATGTCCGTGAGAGCTACCAGTTTCGCATGGGCAGCGAGCGGGTTGCCAGTGAATCCTCCGCTGCGAAACATCACCGTCTCCCAGAAGGCGTACATCTTTGGCAAATGAGTTTCCCAATTCGTCTGCGCCACTTGATCAAAAATGTGGCCGAGCACCGCATCCGCCCGCACACGGTCATAGAAGGTATTCACAAGCTTTACGATCTCAGGTCGGCCTTGGAGATCGGGTTTCTTCACGGGGTCTTCGGCAGTCATGCGATGACATTATGCGGCATTCTCAAATGGCTGCTCCGCACGTTCTGGCAAGGTATGCGCCGCAATTGCGGAACCCGTGTTCCGTAATAGCCAATGGCATTGAACTGGCGTTATGAGAGTGAAGTGCACAGAGCACTCTTTCCACGATATGAAAACTTCCTATCAAACCGCCTCTTCCGAAGCCTGGGAGCCGCCGGGCGGTGTGCTCGTGTGGCTGCTGGTCTTTTTGGAGGTCATCACCTTTGGGGCTGGCATCATCACCTTCCTGGCCCAGGGCCGAGACCATGCAGCGGAGTTTGCTGCCGGGCGAGAGCTACTGAACCAGCCGCTGGCTTTCGCCAACACGCTGCTGCTTTTGACCGGAGGCTGGTGCATGGCGAATGGCCTCGGGTCTCTGAGGTGTGGGAAACCAAACCAATCTCTCCGCTGGGTGACAGCCGCCATCATGACGGGCCTCGTTTTCACGGTGCTCAAGGGCATCGAGTATGCGGACAAAGTCCAGCATGGGATCGGCTTTGGCAGGGATGTGTTCTTCACGTTTTACTATGCCCTGACGGGTTTCCATCTGGTTCATGTTCTCGCGGCCGTGGTGCTGCTTGCGTTCATGGCGCGTGGCATCCGTCTCGGGCACTATCACCGCGAGGAGCATCTGGATGTCGAGAGCAGTGGCATCTTCTGGCACATGTGTGATCTCATCTGGCTGCTGGTTTACCCCATCATTTACCTGCTATGACACGCGCCAACACCTTCATCTGGGCCGCGCTCATGCTGCTTACCGGGCTTAGTTTTGCCCTTGGCGAAAGAGTCACTGCCAGTCGCCTCATCCTGCTGGTGGCAGGTGTGAAGTTTGCACTTGTCGCGTGGCAGTTCATGGACTTGCGACACGCAGCTCTCCGCTGGAGTGCGGGGCTTGCGGGTCTTCTGGTTCTCATCCTTGGCCTGGCTGTGTTTCTGGCCTGATCTCACACCGCCAGTTTCAGCCGGGCGAAGGCTCCACACATGCTGGCGACGAGGGCGCGTGGATTGGGGACGATGTCGTAGTGCTGGCGGCTGAACATGCGCGGGAACTGCTCGCAGGCGCGTTTCTCGATGGCAAAGGCATGAGTCATGATGCCATGACGGTTACCGTTTTCGATGGCCTTGCGCACGTCACGGATGCCGTATTCGCCCTCATACCGGTCGTAGTCGCAGGGGCGGCCATCGGTGATGAGGAAAATGACCCGCTTCTCCGCAGGCTGGCGGATGAGCAGCTCCTGAGCATGACGGAGCGCGGGACCGATGCGGGTGTAGCCATGGGCTTCGAGACTGCCGAGCCGGGCGCGTGTGCCATGCCATGACTCGGCGAAATCTTTGATGAGATGGAAATCGCACTGGCGGCGTGTGTTCGAGCTGAACCCAGCCACCGCGAAGGTTTCGATGAACTCGTCCATGACCTCGCCAACGCAGAACAGCGTCTCGCGGATGGTGTCGAGTACGCGGACGTCATCGAGCCACGCATCGGTGGAGTAGCTCTGATCCATCAGGATGAGCGCGGCGACATCGTGCAGCTTCCGCTGACGCTGGATGTAGAGGCGATCATCGGGGCTGTGGCCGGAGAGAAGGGATACCTGCGCGGCGACGACGGCGTCGATGTCGAGTTCTGGCCCGTCTGGCTGGCGTTTCGCACGCTGCGTCTGCGTGGCGAGCGCGGCAAGTTTTTTGCGCAGATCGAGAATGACTGAGCGATGCTTCGTGGCGGTGCGCTGTGCCCAAGAGGCATCGCTGTCGCGCAGTAATTGCTGGCGGATGAAGCACCAGTCGGGCTTGTGCTGTTGCTTTTTATAATCCCACTCGGGATACGGAATGCCCGCAGCGGGAGCATCATCACCGACTTCAAAGGCGAGGCCATCCATGACGATGTCGCTGCGGTAGATGGAGCGCGGCCGCTCGCGGGTGCGCACGACGTGTTTCATGTCCACAGAGCGCAGGGCCTCGGCATGTTCATCGAGTTCATCGTCATCGTCGTTTTTGCGGTTCAGGCCGCTGTATTCTTCGAGCGTCTCCGCCTTCTCGAAGGTGT
>JBILPY010000535.1:0-3576 GCA_044373575.1 Prosthecobacter sp.
GAAAGCCATCACCAGCCCCGAGCTGGAAGAAGCACGCGACAAAGTGCGCTGGGGACGCGAACGGCGCAGCATGGCGCTCAGCGAAAAGGAGAAAGAAAATACTGCCTATCACGAGGCCGGACACGCCATCCTCATCGAGGTTTTGGAGCATACCTCTCCTCTCCATAAAGTGACCATCATACCTCGCGGCCCCTCACTCGGCTCCACCATGTGGCTGCCGGAAGAGGACAAGCACAACAACCGCAAGAGCGAACTCCTTGATGACCTTATCGTCGCCATGGGGGGGCGTGTGGCAGAGGAAATTCAGTTTGGCGATGTCACCAATGGTGCCAGTGGCGACATCCGCATGGCCTCACGCGTCGCCCGCAGCATGGTTTGCTCCTGGGGCATGAGTACAAAACTCGGCATGATCGAGTATGGTGAGAATGAAACCACTTCCTTCATGGGACGTGGCAGCAGCAATTACAGCCAGGACACTGCCCAGAAGATCGACGAAGAAGTGAAACGCTTCATCGATGAAGCCTATGACGAGGCCAAAGCCATCCTCCTCAAACACAAGGACAAGCTCGATGCCATCGCCCACGCCCTCCTCGAATATGAGACGCTCGATGGTAGCCACATCAAAGAAATCATGGAGCATGGTCGCCTGATCAATCCCCCGGATACCAAGCCACCGCCACCCCAGCCCCCCCCCGTGCCAAAAGCCACCGAATCACGCCCCGTCACCCAAGATGACGAGGAGGTTGGGGGGCTGCCAGGCGGATTGATCGGAGTGCCAACCTGATCCATGTCCAGGTAATAAATGTGAAAGGGGCGGCATCATCCGCCCCTTTTTCGTGCTCACGAAGTGCCACATGTCATAGTCCGAGCATGTCGAGCATCACCCGCTTCGGAATAGCCCCTACCTCCCGGCGCACTTCTTTGCCGTTTTTGAAGGTGATAAAAGTCGGAATAGCCCGAATGCCGTACTCGCTCGACGCGGCGCGCTGCTCATCCACGTTGATCCTGATGACACGGGCTTTCCCAGAAACCTCCACAGCCAGATCTTCGACCACTGGCCCGACCTTTTTACAAGGCCCGCACCAGTCGGCGTAAAACTCCACGAGAACGGGCACTGCCGAACGCCTCACCACAGAGAGCGAAGAACTTGCAGCGTCATAGGACGGACGAGACATATCGATAACGATCCAACCTCCCCATGCCAAAACGGCACCGATCAGCCAGAGCCCAAGGTTTGCTGTCTTCATGCAATACACTCCCACAGCCGGACCATCTGCCAAATGGGTTTACTCGTAACCGTCCTGAAATCGCAAGCACAGTACCCGTGGCCTTAGAAGCAAATATGAATCGACACCAGCGATGCATTTCTACCCACAATTCGAGTATCAAAAAGTAGAGTCAGTGACCTTATTTTCTCAAAAAGATCATGCTAAATCTATTATTTACCATAATTTATAGCAAATTAAGGAGTATGCCGACAAAAAGAAATATCAAATCAGATCAAGTATTGATCGCCAGCCCCGGTCCTATCACCGGCAATATGCTGGAAAGACTGAAGGAGCAGCGAGTCATCAAGCAGCGTAGTCTCCCCTCTTTACACCTCTGGGTTCTAGTGTCCATTCTGGGCGATCTTGTCATGATTCTGCTGGCTGAGCATGCAGCTTACTGGCTACGATTTCACTCCTTCATTCGGGACTTCGGCATCGCTTCAACCATCGAACTGCGTCAGTATTCCGGCCACATGGCGCTGGGTTCGCTCACGCTGCTTCTTGCGCTGGGTTGGCAGGGGCTCTACCACCGAAGCGTTCTGCTAAGAAATCGTTGGATCGCATCCCGCATCGCACGCGCTGTATTGATCTGGACTTTGGGCTTCCTGTCATTTTCTCTGGCACTGAAACTCGAACCTTCGATCTCCCGTGTCTATGTTGCACTGAATGGAGCCTGCTCGCTACTGTTGCTGCTCGGATGGCGTTGGTTGTTTGATAGTTTTCTCCACTCGCCTGGACGTATCGAAACGCTTCAGCAAAGAACTCTCTTCGTCGGATGGAATGATGACGCGCAGCGGCTGTGGCGAACCCTGAGCGAAGATCGTGCCCATGCATTCAATCTCGTCGGCTGGGTGGATGCCTCAGAATCTCGCGAAAACCCCTCCATACTGGATAACATTCCCTTCGTCGGCTACGTGGAAAATATTCAACGCGTGATCGCCCTACATGAGGTGGACATGGTTATCGTGGCGGATCTACCGCGTGAGCAGCTTGTGGAACTGGCCAATCTGTGTGAGCGCGAAATGATCCAATTCAAGCTCGCCCCCTCGGTATTCCGCATTTTTGTCTCTGGCCTCTCATTAGAAACCATCGCGGGCACACCCGTACTCGGCATCAATCGCCTGCCACTGGACAGCACACTGAACGTTATGCTCAAGCGCTCTCTGGACGTGACAGGCGCACTCATCGGCCTGATCATCAGCGCACCTATTATCGCCATTTTTGGAGCCATGGTTTACCTCGAGTCTCCCGGCTCGATCTTCTATCGTCAACGCCGCTGGGGCATGAACGGCATGCCCTTTGAAATCATCAAAATCCGCTCCATGAAACTCAACGCCGAAACAACCGGAGCTCAATGGTGCACCCAGGATGATCCACGCCGCCTGCGGGTAGGAGCATTCATGCGGAAGTGGAACATCGATGAAGTGCCGCAGTTCTGGAACGTCCTCAAAGGCGAAATGAGCCTCGTCGGCCCGCGCCCCGAAAGGCCCGAATTGATCGCAAACTTCAAGCACGAGATCCCTCATTACAATGCACGACATGCAGCCAAGCCCGGGATGACTGGCTGGGCACAAATCAAAGGTCTGCGAGGTGACACCGATCTTGGTGAACGAATCAAGTGCGATCTCTGGTATCTGGAAAACTGGAGCCTCATGCTGGATCTCCAGATCATGTTCCTCACCTTCTTCAAGCGTGACAACGCCTACTGAGTGCAGCAAATCAAACTCAAGCCAGTCGGCCTTCGTGAATTCTCAGCACCCGCCCCATTCGCCCTGCCTGCAGAGGATGATGAGTGACCAGCACAAGACTGACGCCGGTAGTCTTGTGCAGATCCACAAGAAGTGATGTCAGTGACTCAGCGTTCTTTTCGTCCAAAGCTCCGGTCGGCTCATCAGCCAGAATCAACTTCGGCTCATTGATCAAAGCACGAACAACGGCCACTCGCTGACGTTCGCCCCCCGAGAGTTGGGAAGGCTTCCACAGCAGTCGATCCCGCAACCCCACCTGCTCGAGCAGGTGCTCCGCTCGTTGTCTAGCCGCATTAGCTGAAGAGGAAGACTGCAAGGCAAGTGTGGGCAGAAGAACGTTTTCCAAGACACTGCATTGTGGCATCAAATGGTGGAGTTGAAAGATGAAGCCGATCTTCTCACTGCGCAATGCAGCGAGACGCGAAGGACTGCATCTGGCAATGGATTCACCCTCAAATTCGTACTGGCCAGAGTCCGGCAAATCAAGTGTGCCTAGAATGTTAAGCAGGGTGCTTTTCCCGCAGCCAGAAGGACCAACGATAGCCACCGATTCACCAACC
>JBILPY010000534.1:0-3576 GCA_044373575.1 Prosthecobacter sp.
CTGGGGACCGCACATCCTGGATGATCTGAGAAACGTGGTCTTCCGCGACAAGATTCCGCTGCCGAAGCGTGTGCTCGCTGGCGGTGGTCGCTTTGGCTGGAATGACGCGGGCGAGACACCGAACACGCACTTTGTCTATTTTGACACGGGCGTGGTGCCGGTCGTGATGGACGTGCACAATCTGCCGCGCAAAACGGGCATGAAGGCTCCCGACGTTTATCTGCGCCGCCGGACGAGCGCTTTCCTGGTGATCGAATGTGAAGGCGGCTACTATGCTGGAGGTCGCGGCGGCGGCTCGGCCCACGACCTGAATGGAAAGGTGATCCAGAAATTCAAAGGCGACGGCGGCGCGAAACACGCGGCGAACTTCATCGCGGCGATCCGCAGCCGGAAATCGGAGGATCTGAATGGCGAGATCGAGAAGATCCACTATTCCAGCGCCTGGTGCCATCTGGGGAACATGTCCTGGCAACTCGGCAAAGGCGGCGATTATGAGCAGGCGAAGGCCCAGCTCGCGGACTTCGAGCCCTGGCAGCAGGTAATTGATGATACGCCAGCCCATCTCGCGGCGAACGAAGTTACCCTGAAGGCTGGCGACCTCCGTGTCGGCTCCATGCTTGAAATCGATGCCGCGAATGAGACGCTCATCGGTGCCACGGCCACTCCTGAGGCGCTGGCTTTGCTGAGGCGGCAGTATCGCGCTGGCTTCGAAGTGCCTGAAATGGTGTGATGCGGAAGCGAGAATCCTTTTGCACCGGGGCGGCGTAGCCCGCATAGCTCCCTCCCCCCATTTACCCCCAAGGATCAAGCCATGCCCACCTACGATTACGAATGCCAGACCTGCGGACACAAGTTCGAGGCGCGCCAGTCCATGAAGGACCCGCACCTGACGGATTGCCCCCAGGAAAACTGTGCCGGGCCGGTGAAGCGTCTCATCGGTCTGGGTTCCGGCCTTATTTTTAAAGGCAGCGGATTCTACATCACCGACTACCGCAGCGACTCCTACAAGGCGGCGGCGAAGCAGGACTCAGCGGCAAGTTCGTCCGCCAGCAGTCCGCCCGCGCCAGCCCCGGCAAAACCGGCTTCCAGTCCGGCTCCCTGAGCATTGCGCTTGCCGCAATGCCCCTCTGTGGTGCATGATCACTGCTTGTGAGGTTTCTTTTCTATCTTTTGCTGACGGCGACGCTCAGCGCTCTGACCGGTGGCGCTTGGGTCGCGCATCGTCCTGCTCCGATCAAGTCACATCAGGAGTTGAAGGGGAATGCTAAGCCGCGTGATCTCGTGGATGATCTCAAACAGGCCGTGATCAAAGGCTCCGGCCTCGTGGAGATCAGCGAAGGGGAAGTGAACCGCCATCTCGCGAGAGTGCTCTCAGCCAAAGCGAATGTCCGCCTGGATAGCTGGGTGAAATTTGAGCGCCTGCATGTGGATCTGAAACCCGAGGTGGCGGAGGTCACTCTCGTCTGGGACATGCACGGTCACCGCAGCACGGCCACCGTGGACCTGACGGTGTTGCGGCTTGAAAAGGTTTTTCGTGTGGAAGTCGCGGGCGGTGCCTATGGACACCTGCGTGTGCCGCGCGGTCTGCTCCGACCTCTCTCTCCTGCATTGCAAAGCCTGAGTGAAACTCTGCACGAGGAGATTCAGGCCCTTTTCCAAATGAACGAGGTGCGAATCGCCCAAGATAAGCTGGTGCTCGATCCGCGTTTCCCCTGATGTTCATTTTTTCCAGTCAGCTCACCCGTCCTGCCAGTGCCATGTCCCGCCGCCTCGCCCTCCTCATTCTCCCACTTCTGAGCGGCACTGCCCCTGCCCAAACGCCGCCCGCTTCGCCTCCAGCGGTGGCAGTCTCTGCCGCCGCCCCCGTGGCGCCGCCCTTGCCTGGCCAGCTACAAGCAGCTCCTGCGGCTCCCCCAAGTCGCATCCCCGATCTACCGCCTCCGGGTGCCACACCCGTTCCGGGAACACCACTGACTTCCAACAAGGCTCTGCCCTCCACCAGCAACACCGGGCAATTCATCGTGCATGGCAATGACCTGCCTCTGCGCAGCGCCTTCTCCACTCGTTGTGAGGAAATTCATGAAGAACTGCGCAAGCTTCTGAAGGATCAACAGCCCTGGGTGTTGCCCATCGTTGTCCTGCTCAATTCGGGCGAAGCCGCGCGCAAGGCCGACAAGTCGGTGATCATGACGCTCTCCCAGATCGAGCAGGCCGGCTTCCATCTTCAAGTTACCGTCAACCTTCGTCCTGATCTGCGTCCCGCTGATTTTCGCGCCGAACTCATCCGCACATTGCTCTTCGAGCGGATTCTACGCCAGCAGACGAAAATCCCTGAGAATCGTACCACGCTGCTCCCGGACTGGATTTACACCGGAGTTCTTGAAGCGCTGGACTATCGTAAACAAGTTCGGCCAAGCGCTCTCTTCGCCGCCATTTTCAAATCGGGCAAAATCTTTGGCATCGAAGAGATCATTGAAGCCTCCCCAACACAAATGGACGCGCTGTCCAAGTCGATCTACCAGACCTCCTGCTGCGCCCTCATCCTTGCTCTGCTTGATCAACCCGAGGGCGGTGCCCGGCTGAATCGTTTCCTGGCAAGTCTCGCCAGTGATCCACGCCCGGAGCGCGAATTGCTCGATCAGGCTTTCCCCAGTTTTGCCTCCAGTCCCGCCAGCCTCAACAAATGGTGGGCACTACAGCTCGCCAGCCTTTCCAGACCTACGATTTCAGAGCCACTTAGCCCGCAGGAAACCGTCAAAGCACTCGAAGAGGCCATCACGTTCCGCTACCAGGCAAAGGCCAGCGAGATCCCCAAGCCCCGGCCAGTCGTCGCCCGAATCACACCGTCACCAGCGACACTGAGGTCCGCCGCACCTCGGGCAGCCGAAAACCCAGTCCCCATCGTGGCCGAAACCACCCCCGAAGAAGCCTCACCCGCCAAGGAAAAGAAGCTCTCGTTTTTCAGTCGGCTGAACCCATTCTCACGCCGCAAATCCGCCTCCGACGAAGCCTTGATCGATGCTGCCATCGAAGAGGCTGCCCTTGATGAAGCCAAAGCACGGGCCGAGGAGGAGGCCAAGGAACCCGAAGCGACAGTCGCTCCCATCGAATTGCCCGAGCAGCCAGTTGCCGACTCAGTCCAGATTTCTGCCACAGACGAGCGCAAGCCTCTCTTCAATCGCTGGTTCGGCGGAGCAAGACCTGCCGCTGCTGAAAAACCCGAAAGCAAATCTACAGACGCCCTGGAAAAGGCGGAAGAGATAGTTCCAAAACTAGAATCTGAGAAGGAGCCCGCCGAGAAAAAACCCAACGCATTAAATCCTTTATACTGGTTCCGCCAAGGCAAGTCCCCGGAACCCGCCGAACCTGAAACCACAAGTCCTGAGCCAGAACTCAAAAAAGCTTCGGATGCGAAGAAAGAAAAGCCCGTTGAATCGGTCGGAGTCGGTCTGGATCGTTGGCTGCCCGAAGCTGGACGGCCCTTGATCGCCTATATTTACCAGGAAGCAGCGACCGAAGATGCCCCGAAAAAGAAGAAAAAGCTCTTCGGCCTCTTCGGTGGAGACAATAAGCCCG
>JBILPY010000536.1:0-3575 GCA_044373575.1 Prosthecobacter sp.
GTTCGATTTCGAGGGCGGCACGGCTGGCCTCAGAGTGGATCAAATCGAAGGCGCGTTGCTGCATGATGCCTGCTTCCTCGATCTGCGGATTGCCCAGCGTGCGACGGAAGTCTTCATCAAACTGCCGCAGCAGACTGCCACGTTCTGACAGGCGCAGATTGGTCATACCCTCGACGAGTGACATGCCCTCGATCCGCAAACGTTCCGCGCTGGGATCACATTTGATGAGCTGTGGATGCCATGGTCCGCCCATGAAGCCGCCGTTCTGGCCGGGCCAGACGACATTGCCATTGTTCTCGATTCGCTCGGGCAGGACGACGGAGGATAGAGGCGAGTGCTTGCTTGGCTTTAGCGCACCCACGGCCGCCGCGATGCTTGGCCAGTCATTGCCGCTCGGCGGCACGCTCTCGGCCTTCGATGTGGGCGCGTAGCCGGTGAGCATGAAGCAGCCGCTGGTGGAATGTGCATTGATGCCCGTGGTCATCGAGCGGATCACCGAGAGGTGATGCATGAGCCTGGCCGTGCGGGGCAGCGTCTCTGAAAAATGCACCCCTGGCACCGAAGTCGGGATCGATTTGAAGTCCCCGCGAATCTCCAGCGGTGCCTCCGGCTTCGGATCAAAGGTCTCATGCTGGGGTGGTCCGCCACTGAGGAAGAGAATGATGCAGCTCTTGGCCCTGCCAAAGGCGGCGTCTTTGCCAGGCATCGACTTGGCTTGAAGCAGCGAAGGCAGCGACAGACCCAAACAGCCCAATCCACCCACGCGAAGCCATTCGCGGCGGTTGAACGGAGTGCTGGGCGGGGCGGAAAACATCGGCGCAAACTACGCCCGGCCACTTACAGCTCTCTCATTTCCTCTCCCGTGTCTTGAACGTCGGCAGCCGCAGCCGCCACTTCATCGCCGCCAGTCGCAGCAGCAAAATGACCGCCATGCTGATGTAGCGATGTGTCTCGGAAGCTGGCAGCCATTCGTGTAGCAGAACAAAAGCCAGCGCGCCGACGAACACCGCCGTCGCATACAGATTCACATCCGGCTGAAACACCAGCGGCAGCTCGCCACGCAGCACATCGCGAAGAATGCCGCCCGCAACGCCAGTGACGATGCCCAGCAGGATCGCGACGATGCCTGGCGCACCGAAGGCCAGCGCCTTCTCCGTGCCCGCGATGCCAAACAGCGCCAATCCAAAGGCATCTGCAATGGCGAGCATCTTCCCCGGCAGATGCACGAATCGAACGAGCACAAAGGTCACAGTCGCCGCGATCAGCGCCGTCCACACATGATGCGGGTGCTGAATCCAGAAGACCGGTTCTGCACCTAAACATAGATCACGAATGGTGCCGCCACCCACCGCCGTCACCAGCGCCAGTACCATCACGCCAAAGAGATCCATGCGCTTCCCCTCCGCTGCGAGGACAGCGGAGATCGCACAGACAGCGACGGCGAAGTATTCGATCCAGGCAGGCATGATCACTTCAAGAGTTCCGCTGGGAGATCCTGCGGAGCTGTGGTGGAAACAGCAGGCAGTTTGAGCATGGAGCCCACTCCGGTCACGCGCTTCACCTCGCCCCCATTGGCGAGAAACAACGCTGACTCTGTTTGTCCGGCATTGATCAGTTCCTGCGCCTCATTCTTCGCGCGTGAGCAGGTGAACCGCCCCTCGGTGATCGCTTGCAGCTTACCGTCAGTGGTCTTGACCCAGCCATTGCCGAACTCGCAGCGGCGCTCTTCCTTCACGCTCTTGGTATCGCGCCGGAAGTCCTCAACGAAGGAATACAAACCCGACAGCGGCTTGCCTCCCGTCGTCACTCGGAAGGTGACGATATGCTTCCACTCGCGCGTCTTCGGCAGATACAGCCATCCGGCGTACGCAGTCTTTTCGCCCTCGACCGTGGCCTGCACGATGCAGCGCACCTTCTCTCCGATCTGCCAATCAAACGGCGTCATGCTCTTTCCGCCCGTACCTTCGCCACCGAAGCGCGAGACCTCGACGTCCTTGCCTTGGTGCAAAACTTCCACGCGCTGCTCCAGAGGCACGTTGTTTGGGTTGTCGCCCTTTGCCGGGTCCCACACGGAAAAGATGGCGACTTTACTGCCGTCGCTACGTTCCTGAATGCCAAAGTAACCCGTGTTCCAACCGCAGACCATGAAGTAGCTGCCGCGCGTGCTTTTCTGCACGGTGGCTTCATTGTAAAACCATGTCGCTGCTGGCGAGGGCCAGCCGAAATGTATCGAGCATGCTGCGGTCGGTTCTGCGCTTTGAATGGAGGCGGCGAAGAAGGTGAGAACGATTGGTAGAATGAATTTCATGGCTTGGGAGATTCGGGATTCCACTCGGCTTTCAGGGTGATGCCGAGGTGCTGGTAGATCATCGGGACGAGCGCCGTCTGCGGTGTCAGCTCGTTCATGAGCTTCTCGCGTGGCAGCGCTTTGCCATGAGCGATGAGCCAGATGTTCCGCTCCGCCTCGCTGTCGCCGCCGTGGCCATTGCCGCGCCCGCCGTGATCGGTGGTGATAAGCACCAGCCAGTCTTCTTCAGCAAAGCTGGGCCGTGACCGCATCGCGCGCACCAACTCGCCGACATGCGAGTCCACATGGCTGATCGCATTCAGATACAGCGTGCTGTCGGGCGAGAAGTTTGCGCGTGAATCCGTCGCGCCGTGCCCGAACTCATCCACCTGACCGAAATAGACGAACATCGCGTCCGCGTTGCGCGTGCGCAGTGATTTCAGCGCTTCATCACGCACCTCGATGTCCTTCTCCGGGTTGTCGATGTAGTGACGCGATGCGTCCGGTGTAGCCGTGAACTTCTCATCGAGAAATTCCACCTCCCCGGACTTCGAGAAGTCCGCGATCTTCGTGTGGATCGGCGGCCAGTCGGCAAAGGAGGCGCACCACGCCGTCGGGTTCACCTCTTTGATGCGGCGCATGAAGTGCGCATAGGTTTGATAGCGTCCGCCGATAAAGTTGTTGTCCTTCACACCGTGTTTGTTCATCCACACGCCCGTGAGCAAGCTGCTCCAGCCGGGACCGCTGATGGTGGGCTGATGCGTTGGCGTGTCGATCTCACCACCCGTATAAAACTTCCGCGTCAGCAGCCCGCCATCGCTCTCGCTCAGCATCTTCATTTGCGGAGCGAGACCGCGCTCCATCGCCGCGATCAAGGCATCCGCGCGGCAGCCATCGATGCCGATGAATAGCACGCGTTTGCCGCCAAAAGCGCCGTCTTTGCCAGGACCATGCGCCGCGAGCTGTGTGACGAAAGCGAGCAGGATGAGAGTGATGAGGGATCGCATAGAATGGGTCAGCGTTTGAGGTAATGCTCGATGCCATTGAGGAACATCTGCACGGCCACCAAGACCAGCAGCATGCCCATGAGTCGCTCGACGGCCATGGAGCCTTTCTCTTTGAGCACGCGCGCAATGGCTGGCGCACACAACAGTACCGCTGCCGTGATGCACCACGCGATCAGCAGGGCGGCAAACCAGTTCCAAAGCTGCTCCGGCTGCGTGCTAACGAGCACCAGCAGCGTCGCCAGCACAGATGGCCCCGCGATCATGGGTGTGGCCAGTGGCAC
>JBILPY010000792.1:0-3572 GCA_044373575.1 Prosthecobacter sp.
CAGGAGCTGGGCGAACTCGTCCAGGCGGGTGAGGCTGCGTCACTAGCCCGCCGCGGGGGCATCAATGTCCAGCAGTCCGGCAGCGTGATCAAAGCCTTCAACTCGGAGGAGCGGCTGATGGATCTGCAGATTCTCGACATGGACGACTACCCGAGCATTGAGCTTTGTGACAACGGAGTTTACAAACCATCCACCGGTCTGTCCACCGGGCAAAAATGCACCGCCATACTCCCGCTCCTCATGTTCGACAGCGTCAATCCACTGCTCATCGACCAGCCGGAGGACAACCTCGACAACCGCTTCGTCTACGAGGCGATTGTGTCCAGCGTCAATGACGTGAAACACATGCGCCAGCTTATCTTTGTCACGCACAACCCGAACATCCCGGTGCTCGGAGACGCATCCAAGGTGGTCGTGATGCAGTCGGACGGGCGGACCGGCAGTGCCAGGCTCGAAGGCAACGTGGACGAGTGCCGTGCCGAGATCATCAACCTTCTTGAGGGTGGTGCCGACGCCTTCCGGTTGCGCAGTGAGCGTTATCAAACCACGAAGCCATGAACCATCCTGACGAACAGCCCGCTGCCCTCTGGACGACCCGACGCAAACTCGCCGAGGAGCAGTGTGCACGGCTCGCGGCGCAGCCTGATGATGAGGCGGCCGCAGCGGAAATTCTTCGCTGCGCGGGCGATTCAAAATGGGAGGTGCGAAAGGTGGTCGCCGAGAATATGGCCTCGTTTCCAGACAAAGTGTTCCGAGGGCTCTCCACGCTTTTTGCATCTGATCGCAATGCTCTGGTGGTGGCCGCGTTCCAGCGCTCACTCTCGCGCCGCAGTCCAATCGCCGAGATCGTGCCGGCCCATACCGATCTGGTGCAGGGTGAGTTTGAGAGGCTGGACCGCAAGTTCGGCCCAGAAGCGGCTGACGCGGCTTTGAAGTTCGCCGAGCAATGCACGTTCCTGCACATCCGGGCGGCGGTTCACGACATTAAGAACATCCTCACGTATCTGAGGCTCGATCCGGAGGCCATCATCCAGGAACCAGACGACCCGAAGCATCGCAGCAAGATTCAGCGCTTCAAAAAGGGACGCGATTATCTTCACCGTCTCTTGGAGATGATGGACGCCTACTCCAGTCCCCTCGACATCCGGTTGCAGGCTGAGGACCTGGTTGAGATGGTCCATGAATCCATCTCCGCCGCGCGTGACCAGATTGAAAAAGAGGGCGTGGATTCCGAACCGGTGGAGTGCGCCGTGGAGGCAGTCGATCCGGTCATCATCCAGGTGTCGCGCTTCCACATCGCGATGGTGCTGACCAACCTCGTGAAGAATGGCATTCAGGCCCACGCGGTCTCCGACAGGCGGCTTGGCGAAGGCAGGGTGGTAATCGGCATTGAGCGCGGCGAGGACGGCGTGAAAATCAAAATTTCCGACAAGGGGCGCGGTGTGGCTCCAGGTGATTTGCAAAAGCTGGTGCAGTTCATTCCAGGAGGAACTTCCAAGCGCGGTGGATCAGGCTACGGCCTGCCGATCTGCCGCAGGTATGTGCAGGCGCATGACGGACGCATGCAGATTGAAAGCGAGGAGAACGCTGGAACCACTGTCACCATCAACCTTCCCTGCAACGGGCAGCAAGCTGACTCATGAAACGCATACTCATCATCGACGACCAGGAAGATGTCCGCGCCGAACTGCGCGACCGGATTGAATCCATGAATCATGAGTCCGAGGAGGCGGCCTCCCAAGATGAGGCGATCCGAAAGCTGGAGGATCTAGCGTATGATTGTGTGCTGCTCGATCTTTCGATTCCCCTGAAAAACGACGGCGTCACTCGCATCGACCATGGACGCAACCTGCTCCAGCGAATCGTGGCGATGCCATCAGCACCTCCGGTGATCGTCATCACATCGCATGGTCTCAACGGCCACAAACTCGCTGTCGAGATGATCAACCTCGGAGCTGCCACGTTTGTGGGCAAGCCCTTCGAGGATGATCCGGTGGAACCGAAAATTCAGATGGTGCTCGACCGGAAGGGGGACAACGGAGCTACCGCTCAGAAGTCCGACAAGGCGTTTTCGGGCGGTGTGCTGGTTCTCAACGACGACGGCATAGAGTTGTGTGGCGTCACTGTGGGAGGGGTGCGCGGCAACGCGATCATTCGCCGTGTTGTAGAAATGCTGGCTCAGAAGACTAGCGGGAAGTTCCGCAAAGCCTCTGCTCAGACGCTGGCTGATGCGCTGCCAACGAGCGTCACGCCGCCCACTGTGACCAGCGCCATCAACGAGTTTCGCAGCCAGTGCACCGAGAAGCTCGCTGCGGCGCATATTAAGTGTGGCAAGAACGATGTGATTCTGACCGTGAAAGGCGGAGGCTATCAGTTCGCGCCAGGAATAGAGGTGCGTGTCGGGAACGAGGAGACACCAGCATTGCAGGTTGACCAGGACTGCGAGTTGCTTCTAAAGCAGTTCCGCCGGCGCAACAAGATGACGGTCAAGCAGGTGCGTGATTCGGTGGAAATTCCTGCCACCAGGGTGAAGACCGCCCTCGCGAAGCTGGCGGGACAAAAGGCCATTGAAATAGTCAGTGGCAGCGGGAGCACTACGACCTACATGCTGATCAAAGCCGAGATGCCAGCCCAGAAAGAAATGCTGCCGAAATGAAGACGAAACCGCTCGCCCTGATTGTAGATGACAATTTTCGCGTTCGCGAGACGCTGGAGGACCGCGTTGCCGAACTTGAGCATGACTTTCATTCCGAGGGATCACAGCGTGAAGCGTGCGAACACCTGGACCTTCACACCTACGACTACATCTTGCTGGACCTGGAACTGCCGAGGAGCTTTGGCAGACCGCCACTCGCCGAAGTGGGGAGAAAACTTCTCCGTGAAATCAAGGAGCACCCGAGGAACCACGCTGCGCCAGTGCTCTCCATGAGCGCGCACTTCGGCCCCGACTCAGAACTCGGAGATGAGATGATCGAACTCGGGGCGGCCGCATGGATTGGCAAGCCTTTTGACGATCTTCACGGGGCCATCAAGGGGATGCTTGCTCAGCATCCTAGAAAAGAGGAATGACGAGCTGGAAGCATTGATTTGGAGAATCATCTCCGCCGTGACTTTTTTCCTGCTACCCCCATAAATGTCCCACCCCATGTGGCAACATGGTTAGAATCTGCCCATGAAACGAAATGCCCGCGAGTTCATCCACTCCACCACAACGCTGCTTGATCACATCCTTGCCACGCTCACGCAGGACGAACAGCATGACCTGCTGGATGCCTTGGCGGGGGAACTTGAGGAACGATTGAACGCTTTAGTTGATTCGGTGGAATCGTGAGCCAACCTTGTGATTAGACGTTGATTCTATGGCCCCAGTCTATTTCGACACGCGCTTCAAACTCGGCTTACCGCTAGCCGACCTGCCCGACTCATTTGCCATCATCACAGCCCACGCCACCACGGGAGAAGTGTGGACGGCCGAGGACAACAATGCAGCCAACGAGACTCTTCGCGCGGAACTGGAGCGCGGAGGGCAGCTTATAGGAACGATCACCGGATACTCGCCAATCACCCAGCAC
>JBILPY010000084.1:0-11598 GCA_044373575.1 Prosthecobacter sp.
GCTGGGATCAGCATCGGAATCTAAACTCTCAGCTCAAGATTCAGTGCCAAGACACGGATGCTCCAAGTGCGGCGTTGATCAAAGACCTCAAGCAACGCGGGCTTCTGGAAGACACGCTGGTCATCTTGGGCGGCGAGTTTGGCCGCACGCCGTTTTTGCAGGGCGACATCGCGAACACAAAGCAGTGGGGACGCGATCATCATCCGTATGCCTTCACGATCTGGATGGCGGGCGGCGGTGTGAAGCCCGGCATGACGTATGGCGAAAGCGACGAGTTCGGCTTCAACGCGGTGAAGGACAAAGTCCACATCCACGACCTCCAGGCCACGATCATGCACCTGATGGGCATCGACCACGAGCGCTTCACGTTCCGCTTCCAAGGCCGTCAGTTCCGACTCACCGACGTACACGGCGACGTGGTGAAGCCGGTGCTGGCGTGACTTGCGACACCACTTTCTCCGGCACGACGGCCCGGCGAATTTCCTCGATAGGCTGCGGTTCCTCGACCTTCGCGGAGAGCGCGCGGCGGATTTCGAAGACGGGCTCGGACGCAGGCGCGTTCGTGACCACCGCCCGGCGGATTTCCTCCACCGGCTCCTTCATGGCCACAGCGGAGGGGACACTGAAGCTGTCCGCCGCCACCTGGATCTGCCTGGCACGATGCGGAGTGACGCGCAAAGCCGTGTCCATGATGACCCGCACTTGCGCGGGGTCGTTGTTCACCGCGTCGATCGCGGCGGTAACGATGTCACCCGCGATCGATTCATTGATGACCAGAGCATCCTCCAGCCACATCACAAGCCGTTCAGGATGCTTTTGAATAGAGGCATTCAGATCGGCACACAGCGTTTCCGGGGTGTAGCGAACCGCTTTGGGCTTGAGCCGTTGAGCCCACGCGTCGGACAGGGGAAGTCCGAAAAGCAGGAGACAGAAAAAGGCCCGTGTCAGGTCACGCATGAGGAATGGCCGGAAATCTGAGGCCTGTTACTGGCTTTGGCGAGTCTGAAAATTCGAACCGCGAAGAAACTGTTGTTTGACTCCGGGGCTGAGTTTATCTCGACAGACACTGGTCCTCATGGCTTCCCACCCTCTTTCCCGAACTCTCTCCACCTGCTGGCGCCTCTGCACCGGCCTGGGCATCCCCGCCCAGAGGAGCCGTGCGGGATCGGTGAACTGGCGGGTGCACCCGAAGACGGGCGAATATCCCGAGTTGAAAGGCATCCTCGAGTCTCCCGAGCAGGGCATCGTGAGTCGGCAGCGTGGACTTTTCGGCAGCAAATCGGACTTCGTCTATCACCAGCGGCTCGTGGTGAAGCGCTACAACGTGCGCAAGCCCTCGGACGCGCTGCTTGATCTCATCCGCCCCTCAAAAGCCACCTTTGCTTTCCGCAAAGCACGGCTGCTGGAGGACATCGGCCTGCCGGTGGCGGCCGCCATTGCGGCGGGGGACGCACCGAGACGTGGACTGGTGCAGCACTGCTATCTGATCATGGAGCGAGTACAGGGCGCGCAGACCTACCGGCCTTTTTTCGCCGCAGGGGGAGATCTCCTTCATGCACGCACGCTGGGGACTTTGATCGGTCGTGTGCATGGCAACGGCCTCCGTCATCGCGATCTGCGCTGCGAAAACATGCTGGAGGATGAGCAGGGCAAAACCTGGTTCATCGACATGGAGGGCATCCGCGTGCAGCTCCTGCCGCGCCCGAACCGCGTGCTGCGGGATCTGCGCGCACTTTATCGGAACTTCGCCCGCTTTCAGGCCTCCCCTGCCCCCGGCGTGCTGGCCATTTTCTGGCGTCATTACCTCCGCGAGCAACCACGCGGCACCCGACGCCAGTTCCGTGCGGCCCGGCGGCAGATTTTCGGGAAGTGATCAGGCCGTCAGCTCCGCCACGGCAGCGTCGAGGCTGGCCAGATCTTTGATGGAGATGACCTTCGCCTCCTTGTCGATCTTGCCAAAGAGTCCCGCCAGGGTGGCATCGGGGCCGAGTTCGATGAAAAGCGTGTGCCCGGCGGCGCGCAACGCCTGCATGGACTCCACCCAGCGCACACTGCCGGTGACCTGAGCGGTCAGGGTGGCGCGGATTTCCTCGGGCGTCTTCACCTCGCGGGCCTCGAAGTTACACACCACCGGCACGGTGGGCTCGGTGATCGTGGAGGAGGCGAGCACGGCGGCCAGCTTGTCCTGGGCACTCTTCATGAGGCGGCTGTGATAGGCTCCAGCCACGGGCAGCGGGATGGCGCGCTTGATGCCCTTGTCCTTCGCCTTCGCAGCGGCGGCCTGGATGCCCTCGACACTGCCGCTGAGCACGATTTGGCCGGGGGCGTTCAGGTTCGCCACATCGACATCGCACTCGGCGGCGAGCTCGCGGATGGCGCTTTCTTCACCGCCGAGCATCGCCAGCATGGCCCCCTGAGTGCTCAGGCAGGCTTCCTCCATGAAGCTGCCGCGCTGGAAAACGAGGTTCAGTCCCGTGGCAAAATCAAAGGTGCCCGCAGCCGCATGAGCGGTGAATTCCCCGAGCGAGAGCCCGGCGGTGGCGGCGACCTGAAGTCCGGGCACCTTTTCCTTCAGCACATTCAGAATGGCGAGCCCGTGGGCATAGAGCGCTGGCTGGCAGCGGCTGGTCTTCGTCAGTTCCTCCATCGGCCCTTCAAACATGATCTGGCTCAGCGAGTAACCCAGCGTCGCGTCGGCCTGATCCAGCATCGCGCGCACCGAAGGGAATGCCTCGGCCAGATCTTTGCCCATGCCGACTTTTTGAGCACCTTGACCAGCGAAGAGGAGGACGACGGATTTGGACATGATTGGGTGGGGGAAAGGAATAGTTCTGAGGGAAAAGGAATGGCAGTATTTGAACAGACGCTGAGTTCACGCAAGGCCAAGCATCCGCCTGATCTCCGGCACGGCCTGACGGGCGGCGGATTCGAGGAGCTCTTCGGCGCGGACGATGGCTTCGCTGAGGGGCATGTCGGTGGGCTTGATGGCGTGGGCGAAGGCGAAGTGGGCACGGAGCGCGGGTGAGTCATCAATGGCTCCGGCGAAGGCGGCGACGGGCTTGCCGAGGGCGCGGGCCATCTGAGCGACGCCGACGGGGCCTTTGCCGTGGAGCGTCTGGGCGTCGAGACGGCCCTCGCCGGTGATGACGAGGTCGGCTTCGGCGATGCGCTGGCGGAGGTTCACAGCGTCGGCCACGAGGTCGAAGCCGCTAACGAGCTGCGCTCCGCCAAAGGCGATGAGTCCGTACCCGAGCCCGCCTGCGGCTCCCGCGCCTGGGATGTCGGCGGCATTCACGCCGAGGTCGTGCTGCACGACTTGGGCGAGCTTGGCGAGGCGGTGCTCGAAGAAGTCGAAGCAGGTGACGCCTTTCTGCGGCCCATAGACTCGGGTGCAGCCGTGCTGGCCGAGGAGGGGATTGTTCACATCGCAGGCGACTTTGATGGGGACGAAGGTGGCTGCTGGCCGCTCGATGCGGGCGAGTTGATCGAGGTCACGCGGCAGGGTTTCCAAAGCAGCGCCAGAGGCATCGAGGAAGTGGTAGCCGAGCGCCTGGGCCATGCCGGTGCCGCCGTCATTGGTGGCGCTGCCGCCGATGCCGATGAGGATTTTGTGGGCACCGCGCTGGATGGCGTCACGCATCATCACGCCAGTGCCGTAGGTGCTGGCGGTGGTAGGATCGAGCGGGAGGTCGCTGACCATGGCGAGCCCAGAAGCGGCACTCATTTCCAGGACGGCTTCGGTTTGCCCCTCGGTGAAGATGAGACCGTAGCGGGCGGTAATGGGCCGGCCCCGAGCATCGAAGCTGGGCGTCTCCACCCACTCGCCGCCGAGCGCGGTGATCATGGCCTCAGTGGTACCTTCGCCGCCATCGGCGATGGGGCAGATGTCGCAGACCACGCCGGGGATCTCGCTTTCAAAGACGCGCCTCAAGGTCTGCGCAACCTGGGTGGCGGTGAGGGAGCCTTTGTATTTGTCGCTGGCGAGGAGGATGCGCATCGGCGGAGATAACACGCTCGCAGCGTCCGGCAAGCACTTGGGGCTATCGAGGAACTGGAGGCCAGTTGCAACTGCGCGGCGGCGCTGCATAGCTACCGGCCCATGTCCAGACAGCCCCATTACGATCTCCTTTCTCTCGGCGAAGTTCTTTTGCGTCTCGATCCCGGTGAAGGGCGGGTGAGGACTTCGCGTCAGTTCACGGCCTGGGAAGGTGGCGGTGAATACAATGTGGCGCGTGGCGCACGGCGCTGCTTTGGCCTGCGCGCGGGCATCCTGACGGCTTTTGCGGACAATGAGATCGGCCGACTGACCGAAGACCTGATCCTCCAGGGCGGCGTGGATACTTCCCTGATCAAGTGGGTGCCGTATGATGGCATGGGCAAGCGCGTGCGGAATCCGATCAACTTCACCGAGCGTGGCTTCGGTGTGCGCGGTGCGAAGGGCAGTGTGGATCGTGGCTGGAGTGCGGCGTCTCAGCTCAAGGTGGGCGACTATGACTTCGATCATCTTTTCGGCAATCTTGGCTGCCGCTGGCTGCACACCGGGGGCATTTTTGCCGGACTATCGGAATCGACCGCCGAGCTGACGGTGCAGGCCTGTGAAGCGGCGAAGCGCCACGGAGTGACCGTGAGCTACGATCTGAACTACCGGCCATCTCTCTGGCAGGAACGCGGCGGCTTCCCCGCAGCGCAGGCGCTGAATCGCAAGCTCGCGCCTTACATCGACGTGATGATCGGCGTGCTGAGCGATGATCCGCCGGTCTCAAGCACGACGCCGACGGACCCGAGCGACATCTTCGCTGCCGAAGACGCAAAGCTGCGCCCGATGATCCAGAAGCTGCTCGCCGAGTTCCCGAATCTGCAAACCGTGGCGGCGACGTTGCGTCGGGTACACACGGCCTCGGTGAACGACTGGGGCGCGCTGTGCTACCACCAGGGCAGCTTTTACCGCAGCCGGAACTATCCGCGCTTCGACATCCTGGACCGCATCGGTGCCGGGGACAGTTTTGTTGCTGGTCTCGTGCATGGCCTCCTGGTGGAAAAAGACCCGCAGAAGGCGGTCGATCTCGGTGCGGCCCATGGGGCGCTGGCGATGACGACGCCCGGTGACACTAGCATGGCCACACTGATCGAGGTGCAGAAGCTCGCCGAGGGCGGCGACGCGAAGGTGCAGCGGTAAGGGAACGTCAGAAATCCAGATAGATCTCAGCGCGGCGGTTCTTCGAGCGGCCGGCGGGGTCATCGGTGCCGTCGGCTTTTTGGTTCGGGCCGAGGGGCTGGGCTTTGCCGAGGCCGGTGGTGATGATCTGGGCTTCGGAGACGCCGAGGGCGACGAGCTGGGTTTTCACCGTGTCAGCGCGTGAGCGGGAGAGGCTGAGGTTGTAGTCGTCCGAGCCTTTGGCGTCGGTGTGACCGGCGATGTGGAGCTTTTTATTGGCGTCGGACTTGAGCAGACCGGCGACGATCTCGAGCTGCTTCTGCGCGCGCGGATGGAGCTGGGCCTGATCGTATTCGAAGTAGAGCGCGAGGGATTCACCGCCCGATGGGTTGCTGACGATGGGTGTGTAGGGCACGCCTAGCTTCGCAGCGGAGGCGGCATAGGAGCCGAGGATTTCGGAGAGGTTCAGACCGACCACGCGCCAGGGCTGATCAATGCCGGGGCGCTGGAGTTCCAGGCCAAATTCGGTGCTCTGCTGGAGGCTCGGGGACTGCACTTGAGCAATGACCCAGGAGACTTCCGGGTTCGCCACAGTGATAATGAGTGGCTTCGTGGGCTTGAACTCATATTTGCCCTCTTCAAAGACGATGCAGAGACCGGCGAGACGCTCGGCGGGGACTTTTTTCTCATCCACAAACTTCATGGCTTCGACAAAGTCGTGCTTCAGCAGTGCGCGGACGAAGTCGCTGCCGAAGGTGAGTGCGTCCATTCCCTCGGTCACGGCGAAGAGCTTCTTCGCGGGCGGCATCCCAGCCGTGGCTGGAGATGCTGGAACTGGAGGAACAGAGCCTGGCGCAGGAGGTGGGTTTGCGGCAGCCATCGCTGCAGATGGCGCGGCGGGAATGGCGGCGGCGACTTCCTTCGGCAGTTCGAGGCGGGTGATCTTCCAGCCCATGCGTTCATCGCGCTCGAGGTCCATTTGCAGACGCATCGGAGTGGTGCTGCCCGGCAGGGTGAGAGGGATGGAGATGCGGGTTTTGTTTTCCACCATGCCGAGGATCTCGACCTGATCCTCACTGCCCACTTTGGCTCCGAGTCCCTTCACCATCTTTTCCAGCATGGCCGTAGCAGCGGGCACCTGGCCGGGATCGGCGGCGGCTGCCAGACTGCCAGCGCGGGCAAACTCACCTGCGGCGAGACTGCGGACCATTTCTTTGCCGAGATCAAGCGGGCGCGCGAAACCAAAGCTCGGCGGCGGTGGAGCAGGCGGCACTACGGGTGCCGGAGCCGGGACTTTCACGACCGGCTTGGCGGGATCAACAGCACCAGGGGCAGGTTTGGCAGCCACACTCGCGGGCGCCTCTTCGACCTTGGTTGCCGCTTTTTCTTCCAGCTTTGGCTTGGTGATGAAAAAGAAGGCCAGCCCGCTGACGACAAGGGCCAGCAGAATGATCAAAATGGGGGCCACTCGCCCAGAACACGACGGACGTGTGGGCGGAAAGCTGGGTTGGCGGGAGGTCAGCATGAACGGTGTGGCAGGTTAGCCAGCAGCTATGATGCCATGCCGTGGGCACTGTGTCCAAGCGGGTTTTTATGCGTGGAGTGAACTTGGAAGCTCGTTCTACTTCTTCATCAAATAGGCGAAGAAGTCCTTCAAGTCGGCGTCGCTCATGCCTGTGGTGAGACCTTCGGGCATGAGGGAGATCGGTGATGCCTCCATTTTCTCGATGTCGGCCTGCTTCACGGCGGTTTTGTTGTTGGCCATGTCTTTGATGACGATGCCGTTGGCATCCTGGGCATCCATGAGACCGGTGAGGATCTGGCCGCCTTTGGTTTTCACGATGTAGGCTCCGAAGCCTTCGCGGATCTCCAGGCTGGGGGTGAACATGTTGTCGAGCCAGAAGTCGGGATTGGCTCGGTCGTAGCCGGTGAGGTCGGGGCCGATCTGGCCGCCTTCGTCGAAGAGTTTGTGGCAAATGGCGCAGCGGGCCATGAACTGAATTTTGCCCTTCGCGACATCGCCGAGGCCGGTCTTGATCACGGCTTTGATGCGTTCGGCCTCCTTCTTCTTTTCGGGCGTAGGACCGGTGACGAGCAGGCCGCGCCAATGCTTTTCGATGGCGGCGTCGATGTCCGCGTCCTTGTGCAGGCTGAGCTGGCGGACGATGTCGATGGTGAAATGCTTCACGGGCACCTTCCAGTCGTTGACGAAGCTCACGAGGATCTGCGCCCACTCTTTGCGTCCGGCCAAGACGCGGAGCGCGTCTTCACGCAGGGCTTTGTCGCCGGCGATCTGACCTTCCCAGCCGAGCAGGAGAGCTTCGGGGATGCGTTTGTCGTCGAATTTGGCGGCAGCTTGGAGGATTCCGCGTTTGAGGCTGGGCGGGTTGGTGGCTTTTAAAATGCCGACCATGGGCATCACGGCCTCTTGTTTGCCGAGTTCGGCCAAGGTCTTTGCGATGGCGATTCGGGCTGTGTTCGTGGCTTTGGCGTCAGCGAGGAGTTTGAGGGCTTTTTTCAGGGCGTCGGCGTTTCCGCTGCGCAGCGCGAGGGTGAGGTCGCCACCGCTTTGCTTCGCCATGTAGTCGTTGAGTGCCTTGGTGAGCGAATCCGGAAGCTTCGGCATCTCCGCGCCTTCGAAGGCGGAGGCGATGCCTGCGATGAACTTGCCGCGCAGGGTTTCGTCGTTGGTAAGGGCGAGCAGGTCGGCGCAGGAGTTGAGATTTTCCTCACCACCGGCGAGTGCGTAGCGTTTCGCGAGCTTTTCGGCGAGGTGGTCGCGGAAGAGTTTGGTTTGGAGGAAGGCTGGATCGGCTTTGAGGAAGGTGAAGACGGCTTCACGTTCTTTTTCGGCCTTCGCTTCGAGTGCCCACCAAGCGAGCAATGGGAGATGACCGCTTTCGTCTTCAATGTCGCCTGCACGCAGAAGAAAGAGCGCACCTGCACTGGGCAGTTTCTTTGAGGAAGCGAGGATTTGAGCACACACCTCCAGATGCTTTTCTTCGCCGAGTGGGGGCAGGATTTGCTTCTCGCCAGCCATCTTCCAAGCCCAGCGACGAATGTAGGGATCGCTATGCTTGATCGGCAGAGCTTCGACGGCGTTGAGGGCATCCTGCGCCCAAAGGGTTTCCAAGGTGAGAGGCATCGCTTTGAGCTGCGGCACTAGGTCGGTCATGTTTCGCCAGCCGATCTCGTGGATGGCTTGTTTGCGGAACCACTCATTTTGATGGCTGAGGTAGCCGAGCAGCTCCTCACCACTCGCCTTGCTCAAATCGAAGGGCTTCAGCTTCGGCGCACCGCTCGCAGGTCTCACGCGGTAGATGCGGCCGCTGGTTTTGTGCCAGTCATCGACGGGGCTGACGTGGCTGAGGCGGGTGTCATACCAGTCTGCCATGTAGAAGCCGCCATCGGGGCCGACGCCGGCCCAGACGGGGCGGAACCAGCGGTCGGTGGTGGTGATGAGCTGCTCTTCGTCCTTCGTTCGGAAGGTGGAGCCGTCGGGGAGGCGCTCGCTGACATAGACAAGGTTGTGAAGGGCGTTCGGGGCGATGATTTTGCCTTCGTAGGCGCTGCCGAGCAGGCCGCCCTCATAAACCGTAAAGGCTTGGGGGAATCGTTTATTATCGCCCTCGTGCTTCATGTGCTCGAACCAGCCGAAGGCATACGGATTGGTGAGCGGGCCGTGTTTGCCCCAGCCTTTGATGCCGTAGCTACCCTGTTCGTAGTGCATGCCGCGGGTGGCTCCGTTCGTGCCGGAAAAGAGGCGGCCCTTGCTGTCGAAGTCGAGACTGAAGGTGTTCCCACCGCCTTCGGCGTAGATTTCGAAGGTCTTCTTTTTCGGGTGGTAGCGCCAGATGCACTGGCCTTCCCATTTCACGTTCTTAGTGTTCGCGCTGCTGACGTTGCCAGTGGTGGTGCTGCCGTTGGCTCCGTAAAGCCAGCCGTCCATGCCCCATTGCAGATTCGTGGCGACGCTGTGGGTGTCTTCGAGACCGAAGCCGCTGAGTTCGACCTCGGGATCGCCATCCGGTTTGGCATCGAAGTCGGCGTCGGGGTAACTCAGGAGGTAAGGCGGATTCAGCACCCAGATGCGGCCCATGCCGTGGAGCGCGGCGCTGGCGATGTTGAGGCCTGTTATGACATCCTCATGCTTGTCGAAGAAGCCATCGCCGTCCGTGTCCTCGAAGACGGTGATCTTGTCCGCGCCTTTCTCGCCACGCGGCGGCGGGAGCGGGACTTTGTCGAACTTCGCCCGGAGGTGCTGGTCGTAGCTGATGATCTTCAATCCAGCGGGGAATTGGTATTGGCGATACTGGGTGACCCACATGCGGCCCTTGCTGTCCCAGCTCACATAAAGCGGCTGCTCGACGGCGGGCTCGTGCGCCATGAGGTCGATGGCGACATCGCTGCGTGTTTTGAAGAGCTTCACCGCGTCCTTCGGCGCGGTGGGCGGGGTGTCATCGCGCATCACTCCGCGGCCGGGGCGTGTCTCGATGATCTTACGCACGGCTTCATTGCCTGCGACATCGGTTTGAGCGGAGGCAGGGAGGGTGGAGAGGGCAAAGAGGACGAAAAGAGCGCGGCGCATGACGGCATAGAGAACGAAAGGCGGGAGGGAATCCATCGGGGCGTGGTGATGAGATGAGATATTCGTGTGATGGCGGGCAGGCTTGCAATGCTCGGGCTTTCGCTCTCTCCTCCGCGCCCCCATGCCTCCCCCTTCCCTGCCAACCTCTCCACCGATCTGGCTACGCCTGCACCTCCTGAGCTTGGAGGCGCCGCTGATCGCCATGGCTTGGGCGTTGGGGCTCGCGCATCTGAATCGCGTGCCAGTGATGCCTGGCGTGCTTGCCGGACTGGGGCTCTGTGTGTGGATCGTCTGCTAGACACGCGCGGGAAATCAGACTCAGAGCTGGATACCCGGCATCGGTTTCATCGTCGGCATCGCGTGGCGCTGCTGGCTGCGGTGCTGCTCGGCGCGGTCGTGGCGATCTGGCTGGCCTTCTGGATCGTGCCTGCGGATCTGACCTGGCACTGCGTGATGCTGTCCGTGCCGATCCTGTTTTATCTGGCGATCTATGCAGGAGGCGAGAGCCAGCTTTTCTTTCGTGGAATCCTGCCGCTGGGTGGGCTGGGAATGCTGACATTCATCGGCACAGCCCCATTGAAGACAGGTTTCAAACTCAGCCTGATGGGCCTGATCGTGTCGGTGCTACTGCTTCTGATGATCCGGCGCTATCAGGAGCGGGTGAGGTCGGCGTTTAGCAAAGATGTGGCGGGTGGCGTGCTGTTCGCGCTGGGTTGCACGGCCTGGAGTCGCTTCATCCGCGATGGCTCAGACCCGGTGGGAGGCTTTGTGGAGTTCGTGCTGCTGAGCTGCCTCTTCGTTTCGAATCTGACCGGCATCTCCACCCGCAGTATTCATCATCGCTGGTTGGCGGCTGGGTTTGGCGCAGCGGTGGGAGCCGTGGCCCTGGTCCTCCGTGGCAATCTTGCCGGCTCCATGAATGTGCTGGCTGCATCCTGCGGGGCGGGATTTGCACTTTTGATGGTTCTGGACTGGCGGCGGAAGTCGATGTCTGACGAGGCGTATCGGGTTCTGGCAGATGTAGCTGTGTTCCTTCCTGTGCTGGGGCTTTTTATCCGGGCATGAAAAAGGCCGGAGCGTTTTGCGCTCCGGCCTTGGGTTTGATCAGGCGATGACCTGATTTGAATTAGTGCTCGTATCCAGCCTCGCCGTGGTCGGAGAGGTCGAGTCCGATGGACTCTTCTTCTGGTGTTGGGCGCAGACCGACGATGAGCTTCACGATGATGGTGATGACCACTGTGGCGACCACGCTCAGGACGATGGTGATAGCGCAAGCTTTGAGCTGGTTCATCACGATACCACCGACACCGCCTGCATCGACGATGAGCTTGGCCATGTCTTTGTTCACGTAAGCGTTCACGGTGGTGAGGTTAGCGTTCACGGTGTTGTTAGCGAACAGACCGGTAACGATGGCACCCATGGTGCCGCCGACGCCGTGGATCCCGAAGGTGTCGAGAGCGTCATCGTAGCCGAGTTTGCCCTTGAGGAAGACCACGGCGAAGTAAGGAACCACAGCGGCGAGCACGCCGATGATCATGGCAGCCTTGGCATCGACGAAACCAGCAGCAGGGGTGATCACGACCAGACCCGCGACAGCGCCGGAGCAGAAGCCGAGGACGGAAGGCTTGCCCTTGTGGAGCTTCTCAACCAAGGCCCAGACGAAGGTTGCGGTGGCAGCAGCCAGGGTGGTGGTCATGAAGGCGTTCGAGGCGAGGCCGTCAGCAGCCAGAGCGGAACCAGCGTTGAAGCCATACCAGCCGACCCAGAGCATTCCTGTGCCGACCATGCAGAGAACCATGCTGTGCGGGGCCATCTTCTCTTTGCCGAAGCCCTGGCGCTTGCCGAGGAGCATGCA
>JBILPY010000667.1:0-2948 GCA_044373575.1 Prosthecobacter sp.
CACCGGCATGACCCACCTCGACAAGTTTGCCTGGATCGGCTCCTTCAGCGGGGCGGTGGATGAAAAGGAGATCCAGTCCGCGCTCGATGATCCTGCGGGCACGAATGCCAGGCTCAAGCTGCTATGGATCGCGTGCGGCGAGAAGGATTTCCTTTTGGAAAGGAACGAACAACTGACATCCACGCTTAAGACCAAAGGCATCCAGCATGAATGGCGGTTGACACCAGGAGATCACTCCTGGCCGGTCTGGCGGGACTACCTCGCCGAGTTCACACCGAAGCTTTTCCGCTGAATCAATTCACGGGCTGAGACGCTCGATCCTCCAGCCTTCGCCCTCACGGACGTAGCGGACGCGGTCGTGGAGGCGGCTCACGCGTCCTTGCCAGAATTCGAGCTCGTAAGGTTGGATCGTGTAGCCGCCCCAGTTCGGAGGGCAGGGGATCTCCGCATCGCCAAAGCGTGCCTGCATTTCCAGACTGCGCTGCTCCAGCCAATCGCGGTCGGGGATGACTTTACTCTGCTCAGAGACCCAGGCTCCGATCTGGTGCCCGCGGGGACGTGCCGCGAAGTAGCTCTCGGCTTCGGATCGCGGCAGTTTCGTGATCGTGCCGCGGACGGTGGCCTGATGATGACGCTGCGTCCAAAGGAAGACGGCACAAGCCCGTGGATCAGTGGCGATCTCGCTGCCTTTGCGGCTGTCGTAATTCGTGAAAAAGTGGAAGCCCTGCGAGTCCAGCCCCTTCAAAAGCACCGTCCGCACGGAGGGCGAGCCATCAAGGCCAACCGTGCCGAGCTGCATCGCGTTGGGCTCGGGCAACTGATGCGCCAGAGCATCCTGGAGCCAGGCATTGAAGAGCAGCAGCGGATTGGCGGGAAGCTTGTCCTCGGTCAGATTGTCGAGTTCGTAGCTCACGCGCAGGTCGCGCAGGGTGTTGGGTGGGAAATCCATCATGGCTTGAGAAGAAACGTCCGTCAGGCCATTGCGGCAATCCCCGGTTTGCGCCTTCATGCAGTTCTATTGTGATGAATGCCCTGACCGGAGTTTTGAGCGACCTAGACCGCGTGCTGCTCAGCGCGGAGGACATCCATGCCCGTGTCGCACACATGGCGAAGCAGATCGAGCGCGACTATGCTGGCAGGCTGATAACCGTCGTGGCGCTGATGGATGGCGCGCTTTTCTTCGTCGCCGATCTGCTGCGGCAGATTGATCTACCGATCCGCCTCGTCACGCTCGGGGCCAGCAGCTATCACGGCGGCACGCAGTCCAGCGGACAGGTGAAGCTGCAATGGCCCACGAGCGTGAGCTTAACTGGCGAGCATGTGCTGCTGCTGGATGACATCCTCGATACCGGCCTCACGCTCACCGCTTTGCACGAACGCCTGAAAACCGAGTCACCCGCCACCCTTCGTACCGGCGTGCTTCTAAACAAGAAGCGCCCTCGCGTGCAGAATAGCTCGCTCGACTACTGCGGCTTCGAGATCGAGGACGAATTCGTCGTCGGCTACGGCATGGATTACCAGGGCCGCTTCCGCAACCTGCCGTGCATCGGCATTCTCAAGCCATGAAGCTGCGCGTCCTTTTCTTTTCCGTGCTGCGAGACATCACCGGCTGCGGCGAGACCGAATGGACCTGCTCCGGCACGACCATGGCTGATCTGCTGGAAGAAATCTTCACCCGCTGGCCTGCCCTGCGCGCCTGGGAATCCAGTCTGCTTCTAGCCATCGACTGCGCCTACGTGAAGCGCGACGCCACCCTCCACGCAGGCTGCGAAGTCGCCCTCATGCCGCCGGTACAGGGGGGCTAGTCTATCAGATCAAGGTCATGCAGCATCCTCGTGTGCGGCCTCGCACCTGCTGGACGCATTGGCAACTGACACACAGGCTCCTCCATGTCCCGCTCAGCGACGGCGGTCAGCTCGGCATCGCTTTTGAAGCGAAGCAACCGCGACATGCCGATGCGGTTCTGCGAGATCCAGTGGACCACCTTCCGTGCAGCGCTCTGCATCGTTGGGCTGGCAAGTCGTGCCGACCAGGCGCGATACTCGCGCAGCGCCCAAAGGCACATCACCCAGGCTCCCGCGCCCTGCCAGACCTCGCCCGAGTCGGCCATCACAACGATCTCCTGATCCGCCCGCAGATGCTGGATGGCGGGCAGGCGTTTCTTGGCCTCCGGTGAATCATACGGCACGAAGTCGAGCCGCACATAAGCCGGCTGACCGCTGAGCCATTGCCTGACCCGCGAGCAAAGGCCGCAGCGGGCGTCGTAGAAGAGTGTGAGGGTGTGCATGGTGAGAGGAGGGTTGAGATGTCAAAGAGGTCAAAAAATGGTCAAAGAGGTCAAACCGTGGAACTCGGCTGCTTTAGGGCGACGTTGAGAGCTGCGGTGAGACCGGTGACGGCGGCCAGAAAGCCAAAGGCAAAAAGCCACCCTAGGTCCTCCGTCATCGTATTTGCTTGATGTGAAGTGGGCACCCAGATCGCAATTTTGATCAGGACGATGCTCGCAAAACCTGCCACAGCACCACAAGCCGCAGCATTTCGAGGCTTCCGTAGATCAGAGCTATCACTGACCAAGATATCGGTGGGAAGGAGCACGATCAGCCAGGCGCAGGTGATCACAATTCCTGAGTATAGCAGAGACAGCAGAGCATAAAGTATCAGGTATTGAAGTTTGCTATAGAGGCTTCCATCAGAGCATAAAATCCAAAGCCCCAACGCTGAACAGGTGACTAGATTACTCACCACCCAGCCCCAAAACATGGCGATGAAAGTGCGGCGAAATTTGTGGAGGAACATGAGAGTGGAAAGGTTGAGGCTTGAAGTGATGCGGGTAGGAGTGCCCGCATCACTTGGAGGATCACACGCCCACTTTCAGCATCGGTGGCACCGGGGGCGGCATAGTCGCGAGGTGGGCGCGTTTGCGCATTTTGGTGAAAACCACTAGGTTG
>JBILPY010000537.1:0-3554 GCA_044373575.1 Prosthecobacter sp.
ACCTGGCCCCCTAACCCCGGGACGGGGGCGACGACTCCACCCTGCCGCCGCTCGATCCCCTGCTGCGGCACATGAACATGCTCCCTGAAGATCACGCCCCCATCGCCGCCTTTCTGGAGACCCTCAACGAAGACAACTACGACCAAACGACGCCTAAGAGAGTGCCCAGCGGCCTGCCCGTAGCGGGAAGTCCCCCTTGATCCACGGAATCAAAATGAAAAATGGGCTTCCATCTCTGTAGAAGCCCACTGTCGGGATTACAGTGGCCTTTTATCTCTGTAGAAGCCCACCGTCGGGATTCCAGTGGCCTTTTATCTCTGTAGAAGCCAACCATCAGGATTCCAGTGGCCTTTTATCTCTGTAGAAGCCCACCATCAGGATTCCAGTGGCCTTTTATCTCTATAGAAGCCCACCGTCAGGATTCCGGTGGCCTTTTATCTCTGTGGAAACCGCATGAAGATCGGGTTTTTCGACAATCACTTATAAACCATCCGCCCATGGACTTGGCGAATCCCCGAGACAGCCTTCGAGGAAAATCAGGCAGTTCACCTTGAAAAGCATTGACCCAAGTCGGCCAATCCTGCTAAAACCTCGCTTAATTCACAAGCACTCGACTCCAATGGCTAGATGGAACTTCGCACATTTTGACTCTGGAGTAAGATTTGACTCACCCGACGCTCATTCTACCACCATGAAACGGCTTACCATTTACCTTGAGAATCCTTTCGACGATCCAGGTATCAGCAAGGCAGAGCTGCTGGCTTTCACCACCGATCATCTCCAGCGGATGATCGCCAATAATGAATCCGGTGAGCTCACCGCCCGCATCACCGCCACCACAAGCGCCTATCAGCAGGTCTGCGGCTGCCTGTCTGACGACGGCTCCAAACTCGGCCTGCGCAAGGCGCGCAACCAAGCCAAGGCCACCTTCCGCCAAGAAACCCTGCGCCGTAGCGTCGAGCGAATCGAGGGCGGCATCAGCAGTGCCTATGCGGACAGCACCCTCGTGCTTCTGGAGGCCCTGCCGAAAGGTCGCAGCATTTTTAATACCTGCCGTGATGACGAACTGGCCGCGAACATCGCCGTCCTGCACACCGCTGTCACCGCCCACGCAGCGGATCTGGCCCCGGCCATCGTCACCCTAACGAACTCCGTGCAGACCCAATGGACCGCCATCCTCGCCGCCTGCGGCGAGACCACCGGCCAGAAAACCGCCACTGAAAACGACATGAAGCTCGCCCGCCAGAACCTCCAGCTCATGCTTTTCCTGAACCTGAACAAGCTCGGCGAAATGTTCCCCCGCCAGCCCGAAAAGCTGTCCCTCTACATGCAGCAGCACCTCCTCGAAAACCGCAGCAGCGGCGAGGAAGAAGAAGAGCCACCCGCGCCGGAACCGACGCCTTAACTCTGCATTGCCGCCTCTTCATTTTTGTCGGGGATAAAGCTGCTGACAAAGGCGCTGCTTTGTGAATGATCTGCCATGTTAAGCATAAAAAGATGAACGAACAGATGCAGAAACTAGCCGATCAGGTGCAAGGCAAGATTCACTGGGGAGCCCCAAAGGCCGAGGTTCGTGAATGGCTCCAAAACGACAAACATCTATCCGGCGAGGATGCTGACCGACTCATTGAGCAAGGCTTCAAAGCTAGGCGTAATGAAGTGCGTCAAAGAGCTCTTATCCGAGTAGCCTTTGCAGGCATTGGGGTCTGCTTTTTTGGATTGTTCCTCTGGCTGCAATACACAGGCAATTTTATCCTGATTGGCATCCCAGTTCTGATCGTGTGGGGCCTTGGCCTTGCGTCGATTGGTGTCGTTGGCCACTCGCTTTATGAACTAGTCACGGGTGATTCGGATCGACCTATGTGATTGGCATGAATGCATTGCTCTTGTCAGGTTCAAAGAACCGGCTGAAGCCGGGGCTACAAACGAAGAAGGCGCGACCTCCGTGTGGGAGATCGCGCCGTGAGGGAATTCGAGGTGTAGCCTCTGAACCGATATGCTCCCCGAAGAACACGCGCCCATCGCAGCGTTCTTCGATGCATTAAACAGTGACGATTACGACATCTCAGTGCCGCTGAGCGTGCCCAGCGGACTGCCGGTGCCGGGAATGGGCCACGCGGGATTAGTCGCGCTTGGCTTTCTTCTCCTGCTTGGCGAGTTTCTTCTCCTTCAGGGTTTTCTGCGGAGCCTTCTTCTTCTCTTTCTTGGCGTCTTGAGCTTTCATGGGGATGTCACGGGTTTGAGTTTACCGGCCTCTGCGGGCGGTGTGGTCGCTGTTGTAGCGTGAGATTTAAAAAGGAGCAACGCCAAACCTCCACGCCAGCACACGACTCCGCTTTTGCCCCTGTGCCATGTCGATGATCCGCACCTCTGCGGCCTGTGCGCGGCGCAACGACTTCTCCAAAGCGGGGAGATGCTCGCTCTTCGAAACCAGGGTGGTGAACCAGCCGACCTGGGCCGCATAAGCCGCGCTTTCCTGGATCATGCGCTGGATGAAGCCCAGCTCTCCGCCCTCGCAACACAACTCCCCTGCTCTGCCGCCAAAGTTCAGCGCCGCCTTCTTCACCCCGAGGTTCCGCAGCTTCCGCTCCGTGCCTGCCGCAGCTTCCGCCACAGAGGCATGAAAGGGAGGATTGCACATCGTGAAGTCATAGTACTCACCCTTTCCGATTATGCCATGAAAGCAGCGGGAAGCATGACTTTGCAGCCTCAGCTCGATCAGTCCGGCAACGCGTGGATGACTGGACGCCAGCTTCCGTGCCCAGCGAAACGCCTCCTCGTCCAACTCCGACCCCACGAAACTCCAGCCAAACTCGCAGGCACCGATCAGCGGATAAATGCAGTTCGCACCCGTGCCCACATCCAGCACGCGCACCTCCGACCCCTGCTTTCGTCCGATGAGATCCGCCAGATGATGCAGGTAATCGCAGCGCCCAGGGATCGGCGGGCAAAGATAACCCGGCGGGAGATCCCAGTGCTCCAGACCATAGGCATCCTTCAGCAGCGCCTGATTCAGCGCCTTCACCGCGCGTGGATCAGCAAAGTCGATGCTCACCTGCCCATGCCCGTTCGGTTTCACAAACGGACCCAGCGCCGCACTGGCGTTCACCAGTCGATCAAAGTCATAGCCACTGCGGAAGCGATTGAGAGGATGCATTGTAGGCCGAACTTCCGAGCTCGGCTTTTGAACGACCATGGACGTTCGTTCGACTTTCACGCCGCCTCCTGGCGGCGTCCGGTCATCGCCGAAGTATTTCTCGCTGCGGTAACGCAGCCACACGCGGAGCACCTGCGGCACCTTCTCGCGTTCCGCCTCACTCAGAGATTCATAGAGCGCCAACGCTTTTTCACGCTCACCTCGGCAGGCGCGGTTGTTGTGTGCATCCCAGTAGCTCCGAGCCACGCGGATGCAACGCACGGTCTCTTTGACGAGCGCGGCACCGGTGAGCGGCTTATCGTTGGCTTTCTTCTTCGCGGGCATGGGTAGGGTCTGATAAACGAAGTGGCCTGGAAAAGCTAGAGTGGCAGCATTCGATATCACTTCGACTCCATCT
>JBILPY010000085.1:0-11569 GCA_044373575.1 Prosthecobacter sp.
GCACGCCGTCTTTCAGTATGGCCTGGAGGTCGCCGCCTTCCGTTTGGGTAGTTGCCTGGGACTGGGATTGCTGCTGGCCGGGCTGCTGACCCTGAGCCATCTGCGGCTGACCGGGCTGCTGGGAACCGGGTGTCTGGCCTTGGTTCCTCTGATCCGCCATCTGCTGCTGCTGGCTCTGCTGGGCCTGAGAAAGGCTTTGCTTCGCGGACTGCTGTTGTCCAGGCTGCTGGCCTTGCTGGCTTTGTTGCTGTTGCTGGCCGTTTTGGGCCTGCATGGGGTGGAGCTGGGCGTCGAGCTGATCCAGCGCCTGGGCGAGGAAGGCGGCCTGCACTGTCTCCAGCGGATGCGCGGTCATGGCGGGTGGTGTGGCAGCGGCGGTGGCTTCGGCGGCCTTGGCAGCCTGCGCGGCCGGGGCGAGTGACTCGGCACCGACGGGCTTCGGCGTGGGCGGTGCGGGCTGGCCGGGAGCGGAGGGAGTCGAGCGCGCGGCGATAGCCTGGGCCTGGAGCTGCTGGGCGGCTTTCGAAGTTTGTTGGGCGGCTTCTTCCTGGCCGAGGCGCTGCTGATGGCGGGCCACGCGGTTCAAATCATTGGCGGCCTGCTCGGTGGCGAGGCCCATGTTCACCGGCTGCTGAGCTTCGGAGGCGACGGCTTGTTCGCTGGCCTGCGCGGTTTGTTTGCCCAGCTCGGCGAGCGCCTTCTGCATGGCGGCATTCTTCGGCAGCTCCTTCTCCAGTTCGGCGAGCACCTTGCCGGGGTCCTGCTGCGCGTCCTGCGCCATCTGGGCAAGCGCCTGGGCACGGGCGTAGGCTTCATCGAGCGGTTCTTTGACGCCGAGGTCCTGCTCCATCTTGCCCGCATCGGCGAGCTCCTGCGCGCTGAGTTCCTGACCTGATTCGGCCTTGGCCATGTTCTGCGCAAGCTGGTCGAGTGCTTGAGCCGCTTGTTGTTGGGCCTGGGCGGCTTGACTGAGAGCCTGCGCCTGCGGCTGGCTTTGCTGGGCCTGGGCGGCCTGCTTCAAATTCTGCGCCACCTGCGGCTGGCTCTGCTGCATCTGGGCAAGGGCGGCATCGGCGGTGCGGGACATCTGACGCTGCGTTTGATTCTGAAGATCGGCGGCATTGGCCTCCTGGCGGAGCGCGGCCTGGAGTGACTCCATCTTCTCGGCGTTCTCAGCGGCTTCGCCTTCGAGTCCGACTGCCTTTTCAGCGACTTCGGCGACGGGCTTCTGCTCCTGGGCTTCGGCGGCGGCAGCCTGTGTGTCCTTCTGAGTTTCCTTCAAATCCTGCGCCACGGCCTTCATCATGTCGCTGACCTTCGGCGTGAGCTGGGCGAGCGTCTCGCGTGCTGCTTCGGTCTGTGCGGCGAGCTGCTGAGCGATCTCGCTGGCCTGCTGGCGGGCCTGATCGGCAGCCTGCTGGGCAGGCTGGGTATTCAAAGGCTGGCTCGGCGGCTGAATCGCGGCCTGCTTGGCGAGGTTTTGGAGCTGCTCGGCGGCATTGCGGGATTGATCGGCGGCTTGCTGGGCCTTTTGCGCGAGCTGCTGAGCTGCCTGCGTGGCCTGGGGATCAGCCTGCTTCATTTTGCGCAGCGCGTCAGGCAGCTGCTTCAGGGCTTCGGCGGCAGCGCGTGCGTCCTGAGCGGCGGGGCTGTCGGTAGGTTTGTCCGCGTTAAAGGCAGCCTCTTCACTGGCCTTCATTGCGGTTTGTGCGAGGGCATCGGCTTCGAGGGCACGGACGGCGTCGCGGAGTTGCTCGGCTTTTTGTTGGGCTTGAGCGAGGGCCTCGGGCTGGCTGGCGGCGGGTTGTTCGGCTTCGCGGGCGAGTTTGTCAGCGGCGCGGCTGGCGCGGTTGGTATCGAGCGCAGACTCATCATTGGTGAGGGCGTTTTGCTCACGCAGGGCGGCTTGTTCTTCGAGCTGCTTGGCGGCGGTGGCGAGTTCCTTAGAGGCCTTTTCCTGGGCGGTGTCGCCATTGCGATCTTCGCGCGGCTTCTGCTGCGGCTTCTTCGCCTCGGCGGCGGCCTGAGCCAGGGCATCCCGGGCTTCATTCAGCGCAAGGATGGCCGGGTTTTCCTGACGAGCGATCTGTTCGCGAAGCTGCTGGGCACGAGTCGCGGCCTGCTCAGCCATGGCGCGTGCAGCATCGGCGGTGCGGGAGAGGCGCTGGCGGAGATTGTCGGCGGCACCGTAAAGATGCTCGGGGCTTTTAGCCTGATCGGGTTTGTCGAGACTGGCTTCAAGGTCGGCACCGGCTTCGGTGAGTTGCTTTTGGAATTCCTTGAGCTGGTTCTGCTGACCGCCATCGACGAGCGACTTCAGCTCTTCCATCTGATCGCGCAATGGCTCGCTGGCGGCGAGGGCTCCGCGCTGCTGCTCCTGCCATTTGGGGCGCTGGTTGGCATCGCGATTCGCTGGAAGTGATTGTTCGGTGAGCAAAGCTTCCTGACGGGCGAGCTGCTGCGCCTGCTGGGACACGAGGCGGGCATTGTCCTCGGCAGCAAAGGCGCGCGCTGCACTGGCGATGCTGGCGATGTCAGCCTGCGCTTCGCTGGCATCACGGCGGATAAGATCGGGCTGCTCGATGTCCGCTGTCATGGCCTTCTGCATTTTCTTCAAAGCATCCGTACGCATGTGGGCGAGACGCTCGCCAAGAAGCTGAACTTCAGAGGCATCGAGATGCGTCGGTGCCAGGCGGGCGGACTCCTGGAGATCTTTCCAGAGGTCATCAGTCTTGGCGGTGACTTTTTCCAGCTCTGTCTGAGCACGGGCGAGGGCGTCCTGGGCATCGCGTGCCGCTTCAGGATTCTTATCCGCCTGCTTCTCGGTCTTGCGGACTTGCTCCAAGGATTTGCGCAGTTCGTCGGCATCCTCGGCGAGTGTCTCCGCCTGCTGGGCGAAGCGCCGTGTCTGAGCCGCCCACTGGCGCTGCTGCGGACTGACGATCTGCTCCAGGATCACGACACGTACAGGTGGCGACTCAGTCACCTGCCCTTTCAAATCCGTGGCTTTAAGCTTCAGGACGATGCTGTCGCCCACCTTCAATTGCAGCGATGCCAGCGGCATCAAAGTCTGCACCTTCGATTCCTTGCCCGACTTGCCGTAGAGTTCTTTTTCAATCCAGGCTCCTGCATTGATCTGATGAGCGAGCTTCACACTGGCGAGGCCCACATCATCACTGGCGGCACCGCTGAGGCGCACGGACTCGTCAGGCATCATCTCCAACTGTTCCGCTGGCTCGAAGATCTGCACAAAGGGCGGCAGGTCAGGAATCGCGGTGATGCTCCATGGCGATGACTCATCATTGGTAAACCCTGTTTCCTCGGCTGTGAGCACCATCTGCCAGGACTCCGTCTCCGTTTTCACCATGAAATCCGTCTTCACGACTCCGTCGCTAATGCTCTGTGCCGCGATGGCAGGCGGATGGTCGGCGTGGTCAGGATTGATGAGGAGGTCGGCTTTCGAGATGGGCTGGTTGGCTTTTAACGCGAGCTTCAAGGTGCTGCCTTCGAAGGCTTCGACATCGCCGTGCTCTTCGGTGAGTTTGATCTCTGGCAAGCCGGTGTATGCAGGCGGAACGATGGTCTTGGCAAACTCGATGACTCGCGGACGCGGCCGTGCGCTGAGTGTGTGCCAGGAGCTGACGGCATCGGAGGCGAGGATGCGATAGCGGACATCGCTCTGGCCGATGCTGACGAGGCCCTGATACATGGCACCGGCTCCGCGTGTCATGTCCTGCAAGCGCGCTTTGGCATCCCCAGACACGATCTCGATCTGCACGCGCTCCGGCTCAGGCCCGATGATCTCCGCAAAGATCTCCAAGTCGGAAGCAATGGGCACCAGCATGTCTGCTGGGTCAGGTGTGACGACCCTGATCTGCACGCTCGATGGGCGGGCGAAGTTCGCGAAGGGGATCGCCGCACGAGCCAGGAAACCCGGCAGGTGAAGTGTCGAGATGAAGCACAGAAAGAGTACGCCGATGAAGGCACCCGCCGCACCCATGATCCATGGCTTGAGCGAGCGAAATGGCAGCGCGTCATCGAGCGAGACCTTTTGCACCTGAGTGGCGACATCGTCCTGCAACTGCGCGCGGAACTCGGCGGACTCGCTGCCATGACCTTCGGAGAGTTCGACAGCAGAGACCAAGCGCTCGCGGAGTTGTGGGGCGGCGATTTCCAGCAAGTTCGCTGCGCCGGGAAGTTCATTGGCTTCGGCGATGTAGCGCCACGCCACGCGCCAGGCAAAGAAAGCAGCGCCCGCATAAACACTCAGCGTGAACCAGGATCGGATACTCTCCGGCATGAACCGCGCACGATCCAGCAACGCGATGACGAGCAAAGCAGCAAGCGCGACAACGAACGCAGCGAGTCCCGCGCGATACTGGAGCAGCTTTTGCCGACGCTGACGGAAAGCTAGCAGAGTTGAAAGCGTGGCGGGACGGAGGGAGACGTTCATGGAAGAGAGTGAAGCGCAGACAACGTGCCGGTGACAGGCGATCTTGTTATTTGAGGCCTGATTTGAAGACTCTAAAATCATCTTCAATGAGATGAACAAAGTGCTTGCGCCATGAAGGCTTGCATCTAGTATCGCCGCCCGTTTCCGAACGGGACTCAACGTTCCTGAGTAGCTCAGCGGTAGAGCGGGTGGCTGTTAACCACTAGGTCGTAGGTTCGATCCCTACCTCAGGAGCCATTAACATACCGGCAGTGTAGCTCAGCGGTAGAGCAGAGGACTCATAAGCCTTTGGTCGGCGGTTCAAATCCGCCCTCTGCCACCACCACCAAGCGCCAAAAAGGGTGTCAATCAATGGTCGGGGTGGCCCCTTTACTTCACCGCTTCGTAGAGCGAGGCAATCCCGAAAGTCAGGCGATGGGTCTTCACTGATTTGAAGCCACAGGACAGCATGAGGGACTCCATCTCTTTGCCCGAAGGGAAGCGCTCAATCGAGCCGCACAGATATACATACGCTTCTCGCTGGCCGGTGATCCAACCAGCAATGAGCGGCATGACGTGCTTCAGATAAAAGAGATAGGCTGGACGAATCAATGGCAGTGTGGGCAGGGAAAAATCGAGCACGTAAAGCGCTCCTTGAGGTGTCAAAACGCGATGCATTTCCTTCAATGCCTCAGGCCAGGAGGCCATGTTGCGCAAACCGAAAGCCACCGTCAGCACCTCAAAGCTCGAGTTTTGAAACGGAAGGTTCATACCATCGGCAGCCACAAGCGATTGGATGCTCCGCCGTTGTGCCTCACGCATCATAGGCACCGAGAAATCAGCACCGAGCACTCTGGCCTGCGGACAGGCTTTTTGCACCGTGTCTGCCAGGTCACCACTTCCGGTGGCGAGATCAAGGATGAACTCAGGCTTCCGAGCGGCAACGAGTCTCGCGGTCTTGCGACGCCAGAGGACATCGATCCCCAAACTGAGGACATGATTCGCCAGGACGTAACGGCGGGCAATCCCCGCGAAGGCTTGTTTGACAAATCCGGCGTCTTGCATGGGGAAAGGCATCCCCGTGTCAGGGATGGTGCGCTTGAGAGGACTCGAACCTCCACGATGTTACTCACTAGAACCTGAATCTAGCGCGTCTACCAATTCCGCCACAAGCGCATGAAATCTTACGGGGGCGGATAGTTGACCAAGTCACTGACATCTCAACTGAAAAAACGAAATAGTTGAGATTTGCTGGGCAGAAGATTTCAGCAATCATCGAATACATGCCCAAGCTACGAGGTCTGAAGGCAGCTTCATCTCGCGCCAAGAAACGACTTGAATGACATCGAAAGTTAAGAATCCTTAAACACATGAACAGCACCCTTCTTCCGCGCAGTGTAGCGACCTTGCTTTGCCTCACCTCTTGCACGGCTGTCAGCCTTGCTCAGAGCTATGGCTACCCGCAGCAGGTTCCGCCGCCGCCCCAATATCGCCAGGCACCACAGGGCTATCCTCAGTATCCGCAGCAAAGTTACCCTCAGCAGGGCTATCCCCAACAAGGCTACTCGCAGCAAGGCCAGACCCAGTATGTGAGCCCGACGCAGTTTCTGCCAACCTTTGGTCGGAAGTTTGGGGAAATGTTCCGCCGTGTCTTTTACGGCGATGCCCCACCCGCTGGCTACAGCCAGCCACCACCGCAATATCAACAACCCCAATATCAGCAGCCATCCGGCAGGCTCGACCAAACTCCGTCTGGCTACAATCAGCGTCCCGCTGCAACTCCACAGTATCAGACACCACCGCAGCAGCCGGGTTATCCACCACGCTACGAGGCGCCTCCCACCCATCGCGGCACTGCTCCAGCCATGCCGCCGACCAGTCGCACGAACTCTGGTCCATCGACGACCAAAAAATCCAGCACTCAGGGTTCGAAGAAGTCTTCCAATTCAACGGCACCTAGTTCAAGCAAGTACACACCTCCGGCCATCACCCGCGAACCTTCCCAGTCGCGCTCTGAAGAACAACCTCCGCCGCCCCCCATGCAGGGATCCGGCATGATACAGGATGCACCTCCGTCCAAGCTTCCCGGCAGCAAACCCAGCCTGTCTCAAAACGAACCCGCAACCGAAAAGCCCAACGCCGCCGCAAGCAGTGGCAGCTTCCTTCGCGGCAAGAAAACCGGCAAGGAAGGCCGTGTTATTAGCCCTTATCCACCTTATCGTGAACTCGACGTCACCGGCCTGTCCAGCGGCTCTCTGGCACTAGACCCCACGACGCAAAAGGTCTTCGAAGTGCCTTAAACCGATCGGTCTCAGCGCTTGGCATTCCACACCAGATGCGGCATAGGATGGGGGAACCTTCGCCCTCCCTCTTCCCCATGTTTTCCACCGGCCAGAAAGTCGTCTGCATCAATGACCAGTTCGAACCCTGGGTCTATGATCTCTACACCGCCCTGCCCAAGAAAGGCCGCACCTACACCGTGCGCGCTGTGGCACCTGGACGCTCACAGCCAAAATTCACGGTCAACGAGGATGCTGAGATCAAGCTGACGGGTGCCGAGTTCGACATTCTCATTCTGCTCAAAGAACTCCTGAACTCCGAAGACCCACACTCCAGCATCAAACAAGAGCTCGGCTTCCGTGCCGAACGCTTTGCCCCACTAGAGGAAGACAGCGAGGAAGAAGAGGCTGGCGAACTCATCGGCGTCGGCACCGGCAAGGAAGAATGGGAACGCGATCTGCAGCCCGGCTGAGTCTTACTCCGGCAGTTCCTCGCCCTGCGTCTCCGGCAGACAGGCGAGGAAGACCAACCCGAGCAGGAAAAAGCCACCCAGGCAGGTGATCGCCATCCGCAGGTCCATCGTGGACTTCATCCACGCACTCAGCCAGATCAGCACCGGAGCCGCGAGGAGGCGCCCCGAGTTGAAACAAAACCCCGAACCCGTGGCACGCAGATGCGTGGGAAACAGCGCCGGGAAAAAGGCCGCGTAGCCTGCATGAATGCCCTGGGCAAAGAATCCAAACATCGGCAGCAGCACCAGTAGCAGCGCATAACTCCCCGCCGCCGATGGCAGCCAGCAGATGACCGGCGTCATCACCAGCGCCGCCAGATGCATGAACACAAAGGTCTTCTTACAGCCCCAGCGAGCGCTCAGCGGGCCAAAGGCCAGCATTCCAGCCCCAGCCCCCGCTGTTTGGATGAAGCCAAAAGCGATCTTCGACTTGCTCGCCCAGTCAGGATCACCCGCACGCTTCAGGAAATCCGCCGCGATGTCCTGCCCGGCCACCACCACGCCCCAAAACGTCGCCAGCCCCACCATCGCCAGCAGCGCACCAAAGATCGCCCGCGAACGCCAGCGCGCATCTCCAAGCAGCTCCGTGAAGCTCCCCATGCGCTCCGCCTTGCTTGCCCTCGCCGCCTTCCAAGACTCCGGCTCCTTGATGCTCAGCCGCACCCACAGCACCAGCAACGCCGGCACCACTCCCAACAAATAAGCCGTCCGCCATTCCGTACCCACCCACAAACCGGCTGCCGCAGCGAGCCACAGCCCACAGACACTCGTCGCATGAAAAATGCCGCCCGCGCGCTCACGAGCCTCTTTGGGAAAAACCTCCGCCACCAGCGCCGCGCCCACCGCCCACTCACCGCCCACACCCATCGCCACCAGGAAGCGCAGCACGCCCACCTGCCAGATCTCATCCGCAAACGCCGTGATGCCGGAAAAGATGGAGTAAAACAAGATCGTCAGCGCCATCACCGGATTCCTCCCCCACTTGTCCGCCAATGAACTGAAGAGCAGCCCCCCAAAGGTGCCGCCGAGCAGGAAGATGCCGAGGAAGCGCTCGCCCCACACCTTCACCAGGGGATCATCCGCCTTCACATCGAGCAGATCTGGCAGCATGTCGGCACGCGTCAGATTGTAGATCTGCCCTTCAAACGCATCAAACACCCAGCCGAGTGACGCGACGATGAGCACCAACCACTGGTAGCGGGTGACGGAGGAGTACCATTTGGGTGAAGTTATCATCAGGGAAAAGTTCTCAGTTCGCAGTTAAAGGCGGCTATGCGTGTTCCCAACAGAGAACGGCGAGCCTCGAACAGCTAATGTATTTAGACTGGCATCGTCGTTCCCGGAATCGCTACCGGATACCATCCGTCCGCGTCCGGCTTTACTGGCGGCTCCGTCGCCCAGGTGATGTTGTCTGGGACCAGCACCTCCTGCGAGTTCATCGCCTGCTCCCAGGTGATCACCTGCCCCGTGTAGCTCGCCATGCGGCCCATCACACCCATCATCGTGCTGTGCGCCGCGTAGTCCGCATCATTGCGTACCTTGCCCGTGCGGATGTTTTCAAAGAGCGCGTCGTGCTCCAGTTGATACGGGTCTTCTTTGATCCGACTCCGCTTCCCGCCGGGTGGCAGACCATTGATGAAAAACTTCCCCCCGTTGGAGAGATCCGCGCTGCCCTTCACTCCGTGGAAATGCTCGCTCACATCGCGCGCACACTTCCCGCCGATCTGACAACACTGGCTCAGCAGGCGGAAGCCGCCGTCATATTCAAACTCCACCGTGTGGTGATCAAAGATCGTCCCGTTCTCCTTCGCCCGCCGCACCTGCCTGCCACCCTGGCCCACCGCCTTGATCGGCATCGCCCCCTTCATCACCCAGTTCGCCACATCCAGATTGTGGCAATGCTGCTCCAGGATGTGATCCCCGCTCATCCAGGTAAAGAAATACCAATTGCGGATCTGATAATGCAGCTCGCTCTCCCCCGCCTCACGCGGGAAGCCGGGGCGCGACGTGCCATTCCAATACACACGCCCATACACCAGCTCGCCAATCTCCCCCGCGTGGAGTCGATTCACCATGTCGATGTAGCTCGGCTGGTAGCGACGCTGAAAGCCCACGCACACATTCAGGTTCTTCCGCTTCGCCTCGGCCGATGCCGCCAGCACGCTCCGCACCCCTGCCGCATCCACCGCCACCGGCTTCTCCATGAAGACATGTTTTCCGGCCTTGATCGCCTGCTCAAAGAGAAACGGCCTCGGCCCCGGCGGCGTCGTGATCAGCACCACATCCGCCAGATCAAAAGCCTTCGCGTAGTCCTCGAAGTTCGTGAACACTTGCTCCGGCGGCACCGCCACCTGGCCCTCATGCTTCGCCTTCAAAATATCCAGCGCCGCCTGCGCCTTCCCCTCCAGCGGATCGACCACCGCCACCAGCTTCACCGTCGATCCCGCGCTCAGTGCCTGATTGCAGGCACCCGTCCCACGCCCTCCGCAGCCGATCAGTGCGATCTTGATGTCGCTACTCGCACCGGAGGCAAAGGCATGTGTGGCGGCCGTCATGGCCGTGGCGGTGATAAAGGTGCGACGAGTAGTCATGGTCAGAGTGAATCAGCGTATTGAACCCCTCACCACCTACTAAACTTTCACCCACACCGAGTCTCCCTGCACTTCTCCGAGCGCCCCCCTTCGTTCTGCCTCAGTTACGATGCTGCAAAGGATGAAATGACCATCGGAGTCACCTCATACCATGTGCTGATCAGGCCCGGTTTAGCTCGATACATTTGATCTTGAGGCAGTCAATTCATGAACTACACATCGGCTCCTTTACCTTAGATCTCCCATTTGACGCATGAAAATCATCATCACCGGCGGCGGCGGCTTCCTTGGCCATCAACTTTGCCAGAAGATTCTCGAACGTGGCAGTCTCTGCGGCCAGAGCGTGACCGAGATCGTTCTGCTGGATGCCTTTTTTCACAAACCTGTGACGGACCCGCGCGTGCAGCAGGTGCAGGGAGACATCAGCGACCACGCCACCGTTTTCAGCGCGGTGGGGAGCAAAGTGAATGTCATCTTCCACCTCGCCTCCATGGTCAGTGGCGAGTGCGAGGAGCGCTTTGACGATGCCCTGCGCGTGAATCTCGACGGCGGCAGAAATGTCTTCGAAGCCGCGCGTGCCGCAGAAGGCAGGCCACGTGTCGTCTTCGCCAGCAGTGTGGCCTGCTACGGCGGGCTCGATATGTCCGGCATGATGTCCGACCTCACAAAGCAGCTCCCACAAACCACCTATGGCATGACCAAGGCCATGTGTGAGATGATGGTGAATGATCACACACGTAAAGGTCACTTCGACGGTCGCAGCGTGCGCCTGCCCACCGTCATCATCCGCCCTGGCAAGCCAAACGCCGCCGCCTCCAGTTGGGCCAGCGGCATGTTCCGCGAGCCACTGAATGGTGAACCCTGCATGCTCCCCATCCGCCGTGACCAGCCGCATCCCATGACCGGTTACCGCACTGTAATCGAAAGTTTCATCGCCCTGGCGGAAGTGCCTGAAGACAGGCTGGGGAAAGATCGCGCCTATGTCCTGCCCGCCCATCGCGTAACACCGCAGATCGCTGAGCAGGTGATCAGTGAAGTCGCTGCCAGGCGTGGAATCAAACTCGGGCAGATTGTCGATTCCTTCGATGCCCGTATCCAAGGCATCGTCGATAACTGGCCCCAGCAAGTCGATGGCAGCCGCGCGATCGCGCTTGGGGTTCCTCACCCCCCGGCACTGGAAGAGATAGTGGGTCAGTATTTGGATGACTTCGGCCCACGCTGAAAACAAGGATACGTGGCGTTGATGGAAGCCAGATTTGCCAGTGCTCCACCATACTTTGGGTGAGAGTTTGAGACCATGTGTGGGGCTTGGCAAAATGGCCGCCAAGATGGAGTGCGAGGCGAACCCTCTCACAAGTGGAGCAGCGCCCCATCCCAAGCCTCACCCCCTGAAGACCATCGCTGGCTCCAAGCGGGCGACGCGCCAGATGCCGAGGAGGGAGGAGAGACCGCAGATGAGGAGGATCACCACGAAGACGGCGGGCGGGACGATCTCCGGCATGAAGAAGGGAGGTTGCTCGTTTTTCAAAGCCGGAAAGGCAAACATGGCCGTGAAGAAAAGACCAATGCCATAACCTATCATGCCAGCGGTGAATGCCTGGGTGAGTAACATAAGGCAGAGTGTCCAAGTGGAGGCACCCATGGCTTTCAGTGCACCGAGGTGCTTCATGTTTTCCAGCACGATGCTGTAGAAGGTCTGGCAGGAGATGGCCATGCCGACGATGAACCCGATCACGACGGTGATGCCAAAGGAAA
>JBILPY010000538.1:0-3552 GCA_044373575.1 Prosthecobacter sp.
CCAGACCTGGCAGGGCCTGCCCTCCGCCACGCCTGCGAATCGCTTCTTTGGCTTCAGCCACGTCCTGGATGGCGGCTGGAGCGGTGACCACTACTGCCGCTCGTGGCAGTTGCTTGGCCTCGCGGAGTTTGGCCCCATCGTGAATGTCGATCAAAGCAAGCCACCGTATGGCAACTCCCGCAGGCTCATCACCGACGGCGATGTCAAAGGCGACGACAAGCGTGCCCACTCCAGCGTGACTCCCGGCAGCGCCTCCGTGAAAACCGCCGACGGCAAATTCGCCCATGAGGATGTCTGGCGTTACCTCTACACCCATCCCGTCGAGTCTGTCGGCCAGCCTGTGCCTGCGGATGCAGACTGCGAGATGGACCTCCGCTCGTTGAAGAAGTAGGCCGTCCTCAGAGAAAGGTGGGGTTTCACCCCATGGACAGACCTTCCCGGGCTCCCGATGGGGTGTTCTGATAAGACTCAGAACACACGCCATCAACATCCCGATGCCTTCTTCACAAGAGACGACCCCGTTCAAGGCCCACCTCCAACCCGCTTTTGCAGGCCATCAAGCGAAGCTGGCTGGCACCCCCAAAGACCTGGTGGTCAACCGACGGCGAGTGCCTTTTCTCAGCAAGTTGCGTTTGCTGGGACTGACACTCAAGGAGAACGGATGGATCTACAGTCTTCTGCTGGGAGTACACTACATGGGGGGTGGTCTGGGAAACCGGGCCTTTGGGGCGATGCAGACTCTGCGGAAGAATCGAGGGCTGCCCGGCATCAACAGCCGCGTCCTGAATGCGGAGATCTGGGACCATTGGGACTGGGAGGCAGGTGGAGAGGAATGGACCGTCACTGAAGAATGGAAGCAGTCGCTGGTGAGGAAGGTGTTGAAACCCCGTGTGCCCGTCGGCAGCGTCGTAGTTGAGATCGGACCGGGGGCAGGGCGTTGGACGCAGCATTTGATTCCGCTCGCTGGAGAGTACACCGGCATTGATCTATCGAAGACCTGCGTGGACCTTTGCACGCGGCGGTTTGCGGCGACTTCCGCCCGATTTCTCACCAATCAAGGGAACAACCTGCCGGGGGTGACCGAGGCGAGTGTGGAGGTGATCTGGTCTTTCGATGTGTTTGTTCACATCAACTTGGTGGATATTGCCTCCTACTTGGAAGAGTTTCAGCGGGTGCTGAAACCCGGAGGGCGTGCGATCATCCACCACGGCACGGCTGCGGGGCATAGTGGAGGTTGGCGCAGCGATGCTACGACGAGCGAACTCAATGCGCTGATTGCCGCCAAAGGTCTGCATGTGATGGAGCAGTTCGATGTTTGGACGGAAGACGGTCAGCACCATGAGGTCGGGCTTTACCAGGACCAAGTCACGGTCATGGGGAAGCCTTGAGGTAGAGCAGTCATGGGAGCCGTCCCACTCTTTCCGGCTACTCAAGGCTGCACCTTCGGAGCCTGCGTCGGCACTTCTGGATCGAAGTCGAGGATCTCCTGGTGCGTGCGCAGGGCGGACCGAGCTTTGGCGAATTCAGCACTGAGATCCTCCGCGTTCGCGTCCTGCTTGGCCAGGATGACATCGTCGAGCTTCTTGAGCAGAGCATTGGTGTCCAGATTCACCGCCTTCATCGAGTTCTGGGCCGAGGCATAGACGCCATCGAACTTGCCCTGGGCTTCTTCAAAGGCACGGCGTGCGCCTTCCTCGCGGAGGTGCTCTTTCTCGGCTTCGCGGAAGTTCTTGCTGAAGATGCGTTTGAAGAAACCGAATCGTTGGGTGGGTTTCTCATTCGGGCGCTTGGCCACGTCTTCAAAGTAATCCTGGAGAGCGGCAAACTCCTGCAGAGGCTTTTGATACTGCTTCTGGAGGAAACTGACGCCGTTGGCGATGATGACCATCTTCTCCAGTTCGATCTTCGAGAGCGTCTGCCCGGCCTTCATCTTGGCTTCCAGCGCGGCGATGTAGTCGAGCGTCTGCTTGTTGCCGGTGAAGATGTTTTCAAACTCCTTGTAGGCGCGAGCCATCTGCTGGCGTTGCTCGCTGCGCAGTTCGCCGAGCTTTTTGTCATGCTCATCATTCACGGCCTGGAGCGCCTTTTGGTGCTGGGCGTTCTGGGCGGACAATGTGCGCTGCATCTCTTCATCCTTGGCCTGAAGAGCGAGCTCTTGGGAGGCCATCACTTGATCCATCTCCTGACGCAGACGGCCTGCATCCGAATGGTAGTGCCAGATGCCATAGCTGAGACCGAGGAAAACGAGGATGAGGGGAATGTGGCGCGGATTCATGGCAGAGGGGGTGGACCACATTCCACTGCGTCTCCACCATGCGCAAGGCGCAGGACAATCTTTGCCCAACAGAACCCAAGTCATGCGTGCGCATCCCGCAGAGACACGAGGACCCCTGATAAATCAGGGGGTGGTACCGGTGGTCGGACTCGAACCGACACATCCTCACGGATACAAGATTTTGAGTCTAGCGCGTCTACCATTTCACCACACCGGCATGTGTTGAACCACTTTGCCGATATGGCGGATGTTCGCCGGGATTGCAAGGGCGCTTTTACAGAGGCCGTGCCACGATGATCCCGGCGTGGCTTTTGAAGTCGGCCAGATAGCCGGACACGGACTTATCGATGATCACCCGCTTCTTCGTGGCGGAGGCGTGCATGAAGCGCGTGATGCCGTCCTGAGTGCGGATGGCCAGCCCGACGTGGCTGCAATAGACATGCGGCTTGTGGGTGACGATGCCGATGATGTCGCCGTTTTGCAGCTTCGGCTCGATGTCGGCCACAGATGCCTTGGGGATATACTCGAAGGGATGTGTCTGGAGTTCCGCTTCGATGCGGGCCATGCCGGCGCGCAGTCCGGGGTTGTGCGCGAGGTAGCGGTAGCTTTTCCAAAGCACGGTCATTTCGTCGATGCGGCGTCCGGTGAGCGGCACGGTCGGGGCTAGATTGCGAGTGATCTCGCGCACATGGCCGCGTGCGTGATTGTCGCGGAACCACTCTTCGAGGTAGTGGATGCGGTCAAGGTAGTTGCCTCCGCATTTGCCGTCGCGGTAGCGCGTCCGTTCGATCTCGCGGAGGAGATCCGAAGGCTGGGCGTTTTCATACGGAGTGATGACCGGCTTTCGGAACAAGCGCGCGAGGCAGAGGGCGGTCTCGAAGAAGGTCCAGCAGTCGAGCCCGTTGAAATTCACCGAGGGGGACTCGATGTGATCGTCGATCTCCAGAGTGAATCCGGCATAAGGGGTGCCAAGCATCTGCTGCGCGCAGGCGATGACTCGTGCGCCAATGGGCAGGGCATGCCAGCGGTCATGATGGGCTCTGGCGCGGATGTTCTCGAATTTGGCCTTTCCGATGAAGGTCACGCTCTGCGGCAGATGCTCGCCGCCAAATGCCGGAAGTGCGCAGGATGATGCGGCGAGGAGGAAGTGGCGGCGGTTCATGGAGTCTCAGTAGAGGTCTTCACCCGCCGTTTGGGCTGAGGTTTGCAGGCTGCCCGTGCTGGAATCGAACCAGGGCGTCAATTCAGAATAGCCAAAGGTCCTCGGCCAGTTTTAG
>JBILPY010000087.1:0-11521 GCA_044373575.1 Prosthecobacter sp.
TTCGGACGGCTCCGCATGATGCCGAAGAAGTGACCTGTGCCAGTTTTCGGCGAAATGCGGGCGGATGGGCTTCGTTAGAGTCCGCCTCATGAACAAGCTCCTGGTCCTCCTCGCCGTCTGCTGCCTTCCCGCTTTTGCGGCAGCGCCTCCGAACATCCTCTTCATCATCGCTGATGATGCCTCGCGCCATTTTGGCGAAGCCTATGGCTGCACCTGGGTGAAGACGCCGAACATCGACAAGCTGGCGAAGAGTGGTCTCGTCTTTGACAATGCCTACACGCCGACCTCGAAGTGCGCGCCCTCTCGCGCCGCCATTCTCACTGGACGGAATCCCTGGCAGCTCGAGGAGGCGGCGAATCACCAGCCCTACTTCCCCTCCAAATTCATGGCCTTCAGCGAGGTGCTCGTGAAAGCGGGCATCAATGTGGGCTGTGAGGGCAAGACCTGGGGGCCGGGAGATGCGAAGCTCGCCGATGGCAGCCCTCGTGATTTCGGTTTCCACGGCAGTGGCAAAAAGGGAGTCACCCGGGCTGGCGGTGCATTGACGGACTTTCTGAAGACGCGCAAACCTGGGAAACCCTTCTTCTATTGGTTCGGCAGCGCGAATCCGCATCGCGCCTACAAGCTCGACTCGGGCATCGCCGCAGGCAAGAAGACCACGGACATCCAGCATGTGCCCGCCTACTGGCCCGACAATGAAACCGTGCGCAAAGACATGCTGGACTACGCCGTGGAGGTGGAGACTTATGATGCCGAGGTCGGGTCTCTCATCGCTGCGCTGGAGGCCAGTGGCGAGGCGAAGAACACGCTGATCATCGTGACCTCGGATCACGGCATGCCTTTCCCCCGAGTGAAGGGGCACACCTATGATGATGCGCATCACATCCCCTTCATCGCGACCTGGGCGGATGGCATCGTTCAGCCTGGACGGCGTGTGGCGGACTTGATCAGCTTCATCGACCTCGCGCCCACTTTCCTGGAGTTGCTCGGCATTGATGGAATCGCTGCCGGCATGTCGCCCATCACCGGCCGCAGCTTTACCGATCTGCTGAAAAACGAGCCCAAGCAGGCGCGTGATTTTCTGGTGATTGGGCGCGAGCGCAATGATGTGCTGACCCGCCCCGGATCACCTGCCGGGCTTGGCTACCCGGCCCGCGCCATCCGTCAGGGCAGCCTGCTTTACATCCACAACTTCGCCGCCGACCGCTGGCCCTGCGGAGATCCCGACACTGACTTCAAGGACACCGATGCCAGCCCCACCAAGGCCTGGGCTGAAGCCGCTGGTGAGTCTGATCCTTATTGGCAGCACGCCTTTGGAAAACGGCCGGCCGAGCAGCTTTTCGACATCAGCAGCGATCCCGACTGCGTGAAGAACCTCGCCGCCGATCCTGCCTTTGCGCCGAAGCGTCAGGCGCTGCATGACAAGCTCATGGCCGAGCTGAAGAGCCAGAACGATCCCCGCGTGCTGGGGCAGGGAGATGTCTTTGATCAGTATCTCTCCCCTCGGACTAAAACGGCGGACAAGTCCAAAAAGGCAAAGAAGCCCACGCCTCTGCCGTGAGCCTAGGCGGCGGCCGTTCTTATGGATTGCTGTATCACGATGCGTTGATACGATGCGGCCGCTTTGACCTCCCTTCTCAAATCCCTCAGCCTCATCGCCGACCCCACGCGGGTGCGTTTGCTGCTGCTGCTGAAGCGTGAGGAACTTAGCGTGGCCGAGCTACAGGAAATTCTGTCTTTGCCGCAGTCGAATATCTCCGCGCAGCTCAGCAAGCTGAAGGCCGCGGGCTTGGTGAGTGATCGCCGGTCGGGCAAAAACCGCCTCTATCGACTCGAAGAACCGGATCGGAAACAGGCCGAATCCTGGCAGCACTTCCTCGCTTTGCTGGAGTCTGCTGGCGAGGAGATTCGCGAGGTGAAGAAGGACTCCCATGCTCTGAAAGTCGTGCTGCAAAAACGCGAGCGAACTGCGCAGGCTTACTTCGATGCTCTCGCGGGAAAATTTGGCCGCCACTACATCCCTGGCCGCTCCTGGAAAGGCATGGGCGAGATGTTGCTAAAGCTCATGCCACCGCTCGTCATCGCTGATCTCGGCGCAGGTGAGGGCACACTCTCCCAGCTCCTCGCCCAACGCGCGAAGAAGGTCATCGCCGTGGACAACAGCGAGGCCATGGTCACCTATGGAGCCGATCTCGCGAAGCAGCACGGCTTCACCAATCTGGAGTTCCGTCTCGGCGACATCGAGAACCCACCCATCGAGCCCGGCAGTGTCGATCTCGTCTTCCTCAGCCAAGCCCTGCATCACGCTCAGCGCCCCGCCCAGGCCCTGCGCGCCGCCTTTGCTCTGCTGAAGCCCGGCGGACGCATCATCATCCTCGACCTCCTCAAGCATCAGTTTGAAAAGGCCCGCGAGCTGTATGCCGATGTCTGGCTCGGCTTCTCCGAGGCCGAGTTGCACGAGATGCTCTCCGACGCTGGCTTCCAGAAAGTGGAGACCAGCATCGTCCACCGCGAGACCCGCAGCCCGCACTTCCAGACGGTGCTCGCGATCGCGGACCGCACGTGAATGATCACGCCGGATACTCGATCAGCGCCTTGATGACTCCGCGCCGTGCCACATCGTCGAAGGCCTCGCGGATGTCAGCCAACGTAAACCGATGCGTGATGAAGTCCGCCGAGGTCAGCTTCCCTTCGCGAATCCACTGACACAACTGCGGCTGGCTCTCTCGCTCATATTTCCGCGTCGGCCACTGATGCACGAGGATGTTGAAATTGAAGTCGCCCTTCGATTTGTCGATGTGCAACACAGGCCGCGAAAGCACACCGTAAATGCAGTGCGATCCTCCCCGACGCAGCAACGGCAGACTTTGCTGAAGGATGTCCGCACTGCCCACGGCGTCGATCACGGCATCCAACTTGCCCGGCGTCTCGATCTGCCCCGGCTCAAACGCCGCATCCGCACCAAACGTGATCGCCTTCGCGCGCTTGTCGGCATGACGATCCACAATGCCAATCCAGCGGAGTCCGAAAAGCCGTCCGAGTTTCACAAAACTCAGCCCCACCGGCCCCGCACCAAAGATCAGCACATCATCGCCGGGCTGAAGATGGAAGTCGCGGAAGGCACCGAGAACCTCGCGCCAGGTGCAGAGCAGCACTGCCTCCTCTGGCGGGATGTCGGCATCCACCTTCGTCTGGATCTCATACACTTCGACCCAGCCGCCCGCTTCATTCGCCACGCCATCCTCGACCATCGCCGCGTGATCATTCGCCAGCGTGTATTCGCCAAAACCGCCCCAGCCGCTGTCCACACCCTCCATTTGCAGGTCAAAGCTCAGCCCACCCACGGCGCGATCTCCCACAGCGAAGTTCCGCACCTTTTCACCCACGGCCGTCACGATGCCCACGCTCTCATGCCCGAGGGCGAAGGGAAACTTGTCCTCCATCCCAGGGAAGTTCCCGTGCAGCAGTTCACTGTCCGTGCGGTTGCAAAGACATGCGCACTCTGTCTTCACCAGCGCCTGATAAGGACCAGGCTTCGGCACGGGAGTGTCGAGGATTTCCAAATGACCGGGATGAACAGCGATGACGGATTTCATGTTAATGAAGTCTTTTTAGACGCGGGCAGAATGACAAGCAAGAATTCCAAATCCAGAAACGTTTCTAAATTTAGAATGATCAAAGAAGCCGTCATCTCCCCATCCGAAGACACCCTGGCCCCAGGCACGGAGCGCACGCTGGCCATCCTCGAACTCCTCGGCCGTCATCGCGCCGGATTGAGCCTCACCGAGATCGCCCGCGAGCTCGATTTGCCCGTAAACTCGGTTTTTCGCATCACCGGCACCCTGCACAGCCGCGGCTACCTCCAGCGCCGCGAGGACGACAAGCGCTTCGTGCTCACGAACAAACTCTTCGACCTCTCCCGCCCGCAGGTTCGCGAGAAAAGCCTCGTCGTCTGCGCTTTGGAGTCTCTCAAATGGTTGCGCGATGAATCCGGCGAGACCACGCAGCTCCTCACCAGCGTGAATCACAAAATGACCGTGTTGGAGCAGTGCATCTCGTCGCAGCCGATCAAAGTCAGCAGCACCGTCGGCCTCCAGGTGCCCATGTATTCCTGCGCCCCCGGCAAAGCCGTGCTCGCTCATCTTCCCGCCGCCGATCTCGATGCCTTCTTCGCGAACGTGAAGCTCAAGCAATACACGCCCACAACGCTCGCCACGCGCAGCGCCCTCGAAGCCGATCTCACGAAAACCCGCAAACGCGGCTACGCCACCGACCTCGCTGAAGGCCTCGAAGGCATCCACTGCGCCGCCGCCGCCGTGCTCGATGAATACCGCTACCCCGTCGCCGCCGTCACAGTCATGGCCCCGAGCTTCCGCGTAAAACGCGACCAATTCGAAAAACTCGGCCACCTCTGCATCCAGGCCGCCGAAACCATCACCCGGAGGCTCCTGGCATGAAAAAGTTCTTCTTTGCGATCTCTGCGATCTTTTGCGGCCATTCCTTTGCTGCACCGACTCCGCAACAACTCGACTTCTTCGAGTCCCGCATACGCCCCATCCTCGCGCAGGAGTGCTACGAGTGCCACAGCACCGCCACCAAGCAAAAAGGCGGCCTCGTCCTCGACTCCCGCCCCGGCTGGCAAGCCGGCGGCGACTCCGGCGATGCCATCAAGCCCGGCGACCCGAAAAACTCCCTCCTCTTCCAAACTCTCCGCCACGAGCACGAAGACCTCAAAATGCCCAAAAACGGCGCCAAGCTCGACGCCAAAGCCCTCGCCGACTTCGAGCAATGGATCCGCGAAGGCGCTCCCGATCCCCGCGATGCTCCGCCGAGCAAAGAACAGATCGAAAAAGAAACCGCCTGGTCTGCCACCCTCGCCCGCCGGAAGAATGAGTGGTGGGCCTTCCAAAAACTTAAAGCTGAAAACTCAAAGCTGAAAACCATCGATGACTTTATCGACGCTGAGCTAAAAAAACAAAACATCCCCTCCGCACCTCCCACAGATCCCGCCACGCTCGCTCGCCGCATCAGCTACATCCTCACCGGCCTCCCACCGTCGGACTTGTCCGACAAGTCCGACCCGTCAGACCAGATCAACGCCCTGTTAAACTCCCCCGCCTACGGAGAAAAATGGGCCCGCCACTTCATGGACTGGGTCCGTTACGCCGAGTCCTATGGCTCCGAAGGAGATCCCGCCATCCCTTACGCCTACCGCTACCGCGACTACCTCATCCGCTCCTTCAACGACGACATTCCGTATCCCCAGCTCATCAAAGAAGCCATCGCCGGAGATCTCCTGCCAAAGCCACGCCTCAAGAACGGCCTCAACGAAAGCGCCATCGGCATCGCCCAGCTTCGCATGGTGCTGCATGGCTTCTCGCCGGTCGATTCGCTCGATGAGATGGTCACCTTCACCGACAACCAGATCGACACCGTCACCAAAGCCTTCCAAGCGCTCACCGTGAGCTGTGCCCGCTGCCACAACCACAAATTCGACGCCATCAGCCAGACCGACTTCTACGCCCTCTACGGCATCTTCACCAGCACCCACCCCGCTGTTATCGACGTGAATGCTCCCGGCACTGGCGATGCCATTCGTGCGGAGTTGAAGCAGCTCAAAACGCAGATCAAAACCATACTCATCGCCGATTGGCTCAAATCGAATTCGCCCGCCGCCACTCAGACCGATCCGACCCGTGACTCACCAGGGCTTGGAAACTTCGAATGGCTCACGCAAGGCATGACCAAGACCAAGGCGGGTGAATTCGCCATCACGGAGGACGGCATGCGCATTTACCCCAGCGGCTATTTTTCCGACCTCATCAGCTCACGAGATCGTGCCGTTCTCTACACGAAGCGTTTTGAGAATCCCGGCGGCTCGTTGTGGTTCCGCACGGCTGGAAATGGCGGGGTGAAAGCCAAATACGTCGTCCAAAACTACCCGCGCACCGGCACCATTCACAAGGCCGCCGAACTCAAGGACACCAAGGACGAACAACTCAACTGGCGCTCGCTCGATCTCGATTTCTGGAAGGGCGACGAGATCTTCCTCCAAATCACCACCGCCGCTGACCTGCCTGCCGAGTTCAAAGATGGCCGCTCGTGGTTCGGCCTGACCGATGTCGCCATCACAAAGGACAAAACGCCTCCCGTCTCGCCAAAACCCTCCACCGCTTCGCCACATCAATTAATCACAGCCTGGCAGAACGACACGCTGACTGATGCTCAAGCCGAAGCGCTCAACCAACTGATTCAATCCAACAAGCTCTCAACGAAAGTCGCGACCGCACTGCTCAAGCGCTACCGCGACCTTGAAGCCAAACTCCCCGCACCCACCCGAGTTCCCGGCGTGATCGAGGCCGACGCCAAAAATGCCGCGCTATTCGTTCGTGGTGACCACAAACAACCCGCCGAGGTCATCCCGCGCCGATTCCTCGACGCGCTTGATCCCACGCCCTTCAAAAGCACCGGCAGCGGTCGCCTCGAACTCGCTGAGCGCATGGCGGATATGAATCACAATCCACTTACCGCACGCGTCATCGTAAACCGCCTCTGGCATCACATCTTCGGCCGCGGCATCGTCGCCACGACCGACAACTTCGGCAAACTTGGCGATCTACCCACACACCCGGAGTTGCTCGACTTCCTCGCCCAGCGCTTCATCGACAGCGGTGGCTCCATCAAAGACATGGTGAAGCTCATGGTGTCATCGAAGGCCTTTCAGAGAAGCGCTCAGTCCTCGGAACTCAGCACTCAAAACGACCCGGAGAACAAACTCCTCAGCCATTGGAGCATGCGTCGCCTCGAAGCCGAAGCCATTCGCGATTCCATCGTCACGCTTTCCGGCAAGCTCGACACCACACTTTATGGCGAATCCGTCGGCAGCGGCGATCCACGACGCAGCATCTACGTCAAAGTCATCCGCAACGCCCTCGACCCATTTCTCACCACCTTTGACTTGCCCGTCCCTTTCAGTGCCCGTGGCAAGCGTGACACCACCAACGTCCCCGCGCAATCCCTCACGCTTCTCAATGACAGCAAAGTCATCGACTGGTCTCGCAGTTGGGCAACCTACGTCGTCCATGATGGCGAAGACCGCACGGACGACCTGCGTGTGCGTCAGATGTTCCGCCAAGCCTACTCCCGCGATGCCAGTGACGACGAAGTGAAGCAAAGCCTCGCCTACCTCTCCACCCTTCAGCAGGAAAGCAGCGTGCAAGCCCGCGAACTCGCCCAGCAGGAAGACAAAATCTCCGCATTGAACCGCCAGATCACCGCCATCCTCGATCCCGCACGCACGAAGCTCCAAACCGAACGCAAACTCCCCATCGCGCCCTCCGACCTTCCAGAAGCCCTCGCCGAATGGACCTTCGACAAGGATTTGAGCGATACCAAGGGACGCATGAACCTTGAACTCGTCGGCGCAGCCCGCATCGAAAACGGCGCACTCATCCTCGATGGCAAATCCATGGCCAAATCCGGCTCCTTGCCGAAAAAACTCACCGCCAAGACCCTCGAAGCCTGGGTCATGCTCGACAACCTCACCCAGCGCGGCGGCGGCGTGTTCACCGTGCAGGAAAAAAACGGCGGCATCTTCGACTCCATCGTCTTTGCCGAGAAAACACCCGCCCACTGGGTCGCCGGAAGCGACCACTTCAACCGCAGCGAACTCTTCGAAGGCCCCGCCGAAACCGAGGCCGCCACGCGCCCTGTGCATGTCGCAGTCGTCTATCAACCCGATGGTACCATCAGCGGCTACCGCGATGGCAAGCCCTACGGCATCACCTACCGCAAAGCCCCCGCCGCCATCTTTGAAACCAGCTCCAGCCAAGTCCTCCTCGGCTGCCGCCACGGCTCACCTTCCGGCAACAAAGGCCTCGCTGGTCGCATCTTCCGCGCCCGCCTCTACGACCGCGCTTTGTCGCCCGAAGACATCGCCAAAACCGCCCGAATCGAATCCAGCACCATCACCGAAGCCGACATCCTCGCCACGCTCTCGAATGACCAGCGCACTCAACTCACACGCCTTCAATCGCAGCGAAATCTACTCACTAAGACACTCGAATCCACCCGCAGCACCGCCGCTGGCACGGACCCCGTTTTGAATGCGTGGGCAAGCCTCGCGCAGTCACTGATCAACCTGAAGGAGTTCATCTACCTGCAATGAATACCATGAATCGTCGCCACCTCCTCTCACGCGCCTCTACCGGCTTCGGCATGGCGGCTCTCGCTGGTTTGATGCAAGAGGAGTCGCAAGCCGCGCTCGTGAATCGAGCCAAGCGCTTCGCGCCGAAGGCACGCAGCGTCATTTTCCTCTACATGAGCGGCGGTGTGTCCCATGTCGATTCGTTCGACCACAAGCCGATGCTCAAGAAGTTCGAGGGCAAGCCGATGCCGGGAGCAGTTAAAAAGACGCAGTTCAACAACAACGGCACCGTTCAGCCCTCTCACTGGGATTTCAAACGCTACGGGCAGTCGGGCCTTGAGGTGAGCGACATGTTCCCGCAGATCGGTGGCGTGGCGGATGACCTGTGCATGATCCGCAGCATGACGGCGAAGTTCAGCGAGCATGCGCAGGGGAACTTCTTCATGCACACCGGCTTTCCCTTTCTCGGCTTCCCGAGCGCTGGCGCGTGGACGAGCTACGGCCTCGGCACCGAGTCACGCGATCTGCCGGGCTACGTCGTGCTGCAAAGCGGCGGCGCGGCGACACCGCACGGTGGCGTGGGCCTGTTCAGCAATGGCTTCCTTCCCGCACAGCATCAGGCCAGCATTGTGAAGGCCGATGAAGCCGAAGCGGTCACGAATATCCGCCCGCGCCAGCCGCAGGACATGCAGCGCAAGCAACTCGACTTCATCGGCGCCATGGACAAACGCTTCGCCAGCACCACGCAGCACGACATGCACGTCGAGGCGGCCATTTCGAACTACGAGATGGCTTGGCGCATGCAATCCGCCGTGCCCGACCTCTGCGACATCTCCGGCGAAACGGAGGCGACCAAGAAACTCTACGGTCTCGACGATCCCGAGCCGAAAAAAGCCGCCTACGCCCGCCAATGCTTGCTCGCCCGGCGTTTGGTCGAACGCGGTGTGCGCTTCATCGAACTCAGCACGCTCGCCTACAACGTCGGCGGCGGCAACGGAGCCAATCCCTGGGATCATCACGGTGCGATCAAAGAAGGCCACGGCAAGATGGCCAACCAGATCGACCAGCCCATCGCCGCGCTCATCAAAGACCTCCGCTCACGCGGCCTGCTCGACAGCACGCTGCTGGTCTGGGCTGGCGAATTCGGCCGCACGCCCTTCGCTCAAGGCAACAACGGCCGCGACCACAATCCCTACGGTTTCACCGTCTGGATGGCCGGCGGCGGTGTCAAAGGCGGCCACATCTATGGCTCCACCGATGAATTCGGCTACAACGCCACCGAAAACGTCTGCACCGTCTATGACATGTGGGCCACCGTCCTCCATCAAATGGGCATCGACCACGAACAACTCACCTACCGCTTCAGCGGCCGCGATCTGCGACTCACTGATGTGCATGGGAACGTGCTGCGGGACATCATCGCGTGATGAATGCCTCGCTCTCACGCCGCCACATTCTTTCCAGCGCCTCCACGGGCTTTGGGATGGCGGCGTTGGCGGGATTGATGCAAGCGGAGACGCCCAGGGTGCATCGGGCGAAGCGTTTCGCGCCGAAGGCACGCAGCGTCATCTTTTGCTACATGAGCGGCGGCGTGTCACACATCGACTCGTTTGATCCGAAGCCGCTGCTCGAAAAATACGCGGGCAAGCCGATGCCCGGCGAGGTGAAGAAGACGCAGTTCAACAACAACGGCACTGTCCAGCCCGCGCATTGGGCCTACAAGCGCCACGACCAGTGCGGCATGCCGGTGAGCGATCTCTTTCCGCACATGGCCACGGTGGCGGACGAGTTGTGCGTGATCCGTAGCATGACGGCGAAGTTCAGCGAACATGCGCAGGGCAATTTCTTCATGCACAGCGGCTTTCCCTTTGTCGGCTATCCCAGCGCCGGTGCGTGGGCCAGCTACGGTCTCGGCACCGAGTCGCGTGATCTTCCGGGCTACATCGTCCTGCAAAGCGGCGGTGCCAGCGTGCCACATGGCGGCGTCGGCTTGTTCAGCAGCGGATACCTTCCCGCCCAGCATCAGGCCTCCATCATCAAGGTCGATGAAGCCGAAGCCGTGAAAAACATCCGTCCCAATGAGCCATTCGCCACGCAGCGCAAGCGCCTCGATTTCATCAACGCGATGGACCGACGCTTTGCTGCCACCACGCAGCACGACACGCATGTGGAGGCCGCCATCGCGAACTACGAACTCGCCTGGCGCATGCAATCCGCCGTCCCCGAACTCTGCGACCTCTCCGGCGAATCCGCCGCGACCCAAAAACTCTACGGCATCGACCAAATCGGCACCACCACCGCCGCCTACGGCCAGCAGTGCCTGCTTGCGCGTCGTTTGGTGGAGCGCGGCGTGCGTTTCATCGAGCTGAGCTGCCTGCCGCAGAAGATCGGAGCCGGACAAGGCCCCAACCCGTGGGATCAGCACGGCGAGATCAAAAAAGGCCACGGCAATATGGCCCGCCAGGTCGATCAGCCCATCGCCGCGCTCGTCAAAGACCTCAAATCACGCGGCCTGCTCGACAGCACCCTCGTCGTCTGGGCAGGAGAGTTCGGCCGCACGCCCTTTGCCCAAGGCACCGATGGTCGCGATCACAATCCCTACGGTTTCACCATCTGGATGGCCGGCGGCGGCATCAAGCCCGGCCACATCTACGGTGCCACCGACGACTTCGGTTACCACGCCATCGAAAACGCCTGCACCGTCTATGACATGTGGGCCACCGTCCTTCACCTCATGGGCATCGACCACGAACAGCTCACCTACCGATTCAGCGGCCGCGACCTGCGGCTCACCGACGTGCATGGGAATGTGCTGCGTGACATTATTGCCTGAGAAATAGCAGCAAACTTGGCACGAGTTGTGGCTGCAAGATTGGTGATGCTTGTAGCACCAATATCTCAGCAAACGCCTGATCAACGCAGCCTTGCGAAACTCCCGCTGCCGGGCGAACGGCTATCTCATACCGCCCCTATGAGTATCGCCAATCCGCACCAACGCCCTGGAACCCTGGAGAAAGCCCTGCGCACCAATCTGGCGCAGCGTGTTTATGGCACCTTTGCCGAGATCGGGGCCGGACAGGAGATCGCGAACTGGTTCTTCCGCGCTGGTGGCGCTTCCGGCACCGTGGCAAAGACCATGTCGGCCTATGACATGACCTTCAGCGATGAGATTTATGGCAAGGCGCAGCGCTATGTCTCACGGCAGCGCATGGTCGCCATGCTGGATCATGAATACCAGATCGTTCACGAGCGGTTGGCGGCACAGCGAGGCGAGACGACGACCTTCTTTGCCCTGGCAAACACAGTTCGTGCAAAAGGCTTCCGCGATACCCAGGAGGACTGCCATGGCTGGATGGGGCTGCGTTTTCAAACCGA
>JBILPY010000086.1:0-11521 GCA_044373575.1 Prosthecobacter sp.
CCTGAACGTCACCGGCATCCCGCTGACCGAGAAGCTCTCCGTGCAGAAGCGTGGGGACGCCTATCGCGAGTATCAGCGCACCACGAGCGCCTTTGTGCCCTGGCGCAGGAAGCCGTGATCACCTGAACCGGTCAGTTCTACAGAGCCATTCCAAGGCCCAAATGGGGGCAATTGACCTGTGAAACCTTTTCATCCCCGCATTTGACACGCTGAGGTGGGCGTGTACAATCGGCCCCCCTTCCAAAAAAGGCATACCCGCTATGGCAAACGTCGAAGTCATCCTCAAAGAACAAATCAAAGGTCTCGGTGCCGAGGCCGATGTCGTGAAAGTGAAGCGTGGCTTCGCTCGCAATTTCCTGGTTCCCCAGGGCAAGGCCTTCGAGGCCAGCGCTGGCAACCTCCGTCACCTGAATCATCTGAAAGCCGCACGTGCTGAGCGTGAGGCCAAAGAGCTTCAGGAAGCCGAGAAAATCGCCTCCAAGCTGAAGAAGCTGAAGCTCAAGCTTACCCTCCAGACCGGACAAGGTGGCAAGGCTTTCGGTTCCATCACCAACATGGACATCTCGAAGGCTGTGCTTGAGAGCAATGCCAAGGTCGAACTCGACCGTCACCAGATCCAGCTCGACAAGCCGATCAAGAACACCGGCACCTTCGAAGTGCAGGTCAAGCTTCACCCTGACGTCACCTGCTTCCTGAAGCTCACCGTCACTGCCGCTGGTGGTGAAGGTGCTGCTGAAGAGTCTGACAGCGAAGAGTAGTCTCAGAAACCTTTCAAAAGCCGTGCCCTTCGTTGGGCACGGCTTTTTTGTTGGTTCGAGGCGGCGCCCAAATCTTCCTTCACGCGCAGAAAAGACGTGCATCAGCACGTTGATTCAGTGCACTTTGCACCCTTATGAAATCTGCCGCCTCCGCATTCTTTTTGACCGCCCTTTCCATCGCTGCAGCCGAACCTGTCACGATCAAGCTCTGGCCGCAGGGAGCCCCTGAGCAGCCCGGTGTAAAGATCGGGCCCGAGGAGGAAATTCAAAAGGGAGACGGCATCAAGCGCGTGACCAACGTCACCGATCCCACGATCACGATCTACAAGCCTGAAAAGGCCAACGGCACCTCCATCATCGTCTGCCCTGGTGGTGGCTATGGCATCTTGGCCATCGAGCACGAGGGGACAAAGGTATGCGAATACCTGAACACCCTCGGTGTCACCAGCGTGCTGCTGAAGTACCGCGTGCCCCGCCGTGATCCTGCGAACCCAAGCCGCGAGCCACTCCAGGACGCCCAGCGCGCCATCGGTATCCTGCGCCATCGGGCAGGCGAATTTGGCCTAAAGTCTGACCGCATCGGCATCCTCGGCTTCTCCGCGGGTGGGCACCTCACCGTCATGGCCACACTCCATGCCAATGACCGCACCTACACTCAGGACGACACTTTGGACGTGCCAGATGCCACCCCCAATTTCAGCATCCCCGTCTATCCCGCCTACCTCGTCAGCAAAGACGACACCTTTACCCTCCTGCCTGAAATCAAAGTGACGGACAAATCACCGCCCATGTGCTTGATCCATGCTCATGACGACAAAGGCGTCACCAGTGCGAGTTCCAGCGCCCTGCTCTATCTGGAATACAAGAAGCTGAACCTGCCAGCCGAACTCCACATCTTTGCCAAAGGCGGTCATGGTTTTGGAATGAAGGAAACGAGTCTTCCCACCGCCTCCTGGCACATCCGGGTCGGTGAATGGATGAAGGCCATGGGCTGGCTGGAGTAATCACCCGCGGCTAGACATCGATCACCTTGCCTGAACTCTTGGCAGCAGGCGCTGACTGGGCGTCTTTCCACTCCTTGTAGCGCTCCAACTCACGCTCGATGAGCTTCAGGCAAAATGCGACCACCGTGGCATCGTCGAGGTAACCGACGCCGATGATGACATCAGGGATCACATCTGCCGGATTCAGGACGTAAAGCAATGCGAGCGCTCCAGCACTGATGACCCAGTAGGGAACCTCACGGTAAGTGCCCGCCCAGTAATCCTTCACGAGGGCGAGGACCACTTTGGCACTCTCCATGACTTGGCGCAGGCGCGGCAGCTTGGCCTCGATCTCCTGGGCGCGCTGGGTGACTTTGGCGATGTCGATATCGTGCTGATGATCCGATGAAGGTGGCATGGCGATGGGGCAGGTTCAGAAAGCTAATACCAGAACAGCAAAAAGCCCGCTCATTTCTGAGCGGGCCTTTTAACACTTCTGGCGGAACGGACGGGACTTGAACCCGCAACCTCCAACGTGACAGGCTGGCGCTCTAACCAATTGAGCTACCGCTCCAGTATCCAGAATCGTGGGCCGCGATACTAGCGGCACATGGCGCGGAGGCAACTGAAAATTGCTCTTTTCACACAAAAAAATCACGCCGCAGGGGCGGTCTCGATCTTCACGACGATGTCGTCGAAGTAAATCGGGGTCTGCGAGTAGGGTGTGCCCCAGACTCCGGCCTTTCCCTGCCCCTTCAGACCTTTGTCCTCAGCTTTCACCGTGGCCTCGGCTGGCTCGGCAGCATCAGCAGCCCAGGCTTTGCCAGTAATGAGCCAGGCATCACCTTCCCCACGTTTCACGTCGAGCTTCAGCTTCAGCCAGACGTCGCTCGTCCAGGTGAAAGGGACACTAGCGGCGACGACATCGGATTTCACGAGTTCGAGCTGCTTCTTCGCGGCATTGACGAGGAGACGGTAGCCACTCATGCCGTGGACGCTGACACCGAACTTCGGCACGCTGCGCGCGCGCTTGCTGGCAAAGATCCTGGCCTCGATGCTGGACTCCCCCGCTGCGGAGGTGGCGACTTGGGCGCAGGCGTCGGTAAGCTCGGCTCCTGGGTCGATGACGATGGCTTTGTTGCCATCCTTCGCGGTGATCTGGATCTTGCCCTCGACGATGAAGACCTCTTTGGGCACCTCCCCCTCGGGCCATTCATCGGCGTTGATCGTGAAGGTCTTCACCTCCCCGGCGCTGGCTAGGGTGGTGAGCATGAGGAGGCTGGCAAAGAGGGGCTTGTTCATGAAGGCGATGCTAGGAGGGCGGAGGAAACGTGCAAGCGTGGGCATTCCTGCGCAGCTTGATGGATGTTTTGGATGGGTCGGCCAAGGGCCGAATGTCTCATTTCCCCTCTTTGACGATCAGGTCGGCGATCTTTTCTGCCGAGTTGCGCACGGCGATCTTGTTCGCCGCGCGCTTCATCTCTTCGGACTTTTTGCTCTTGGTGAGGATGCCGCGCACGGCATCGGCGAGGATGTCGGCATTCAGATCCTTTTCGATGAGCATCTTGGAGGCTCCAGCCTTGTCGAAGATCTCGGCATTGCGTGTCTGATGGTCTTCCGCAGCGAAGGGATAAGGGACGAGCAGGCTCGGGACGCCGAAATAAGCCAGCTCCGACATGGATGAAGCGCCACTGCGGGCGATGGCGAGATCCGCAGCTCGGTAGGCGAGGTCCATGCGGTGGCAGAAGGCGGCGACGTGCTGGGGGAGCAGCGGATGTTTGGCATAGACATCCCGAACTTCCTCGTAGTCGGTCGGACCAGCGATGTGGAGAACCTGGATGCCCATTTTTTCAAACTGCTCCAGCGTCATGCCGACGACGCGGTTCACGCCGCGTGCGCCCTGGCTGCCACCCATGATGAGCAGGGTTTTCTTCTTGGGATCGAGCTTGAAGAAAGCATGAGGGTCCTCCTTGGAAGTCTGTCTCATGGAACTGCGGATAGGTGTACCGACGACGCGCACATCTTCATGCTTGGGAAAGTGCGCTTTGCAGGCATCGAGGCCGCAGAGCACAGTGTCGGCATAGCGGGCATTGAGGCGGTTGGCCTTGCCGGGAATGGCGTTGCTCTCGTGGATGAGCGTGCGGCATTTCTCCTTCCGCCCGGCATAGAGCGGGGCAAAGGAGGTGAATCCGCCCATGCCGATGACGACACTGACTTGGTGATCCTGGATGATTTTGCGGCACTGCTTCATGCCCTTCCAGAGACCGGAAAGGAAGCCGATCATCTTGGGCGACCAGGGCTTCGGCATGGCCAGGAAGGGCATTTTTTCAAAGCGCAGGTCTTTGTGACCGGAGGCGGCGATGGCGTCGATCTTCTTCTCACTGATGAGTAGTGTCACGTCATGCCCACGGGCGCTGAGCACCTCGGCGACGGCAATGCCTGGAAAGAGATGACCGCCGGTGCCACCACAGGCGATCAGCACATGGATGGACTTGGGGTTGGATTTGGACTTCACGAAAAATCAGAGCTGGGGAGTCCAGCGGCGGTTCCGACGGATCACAGGAAGCTGATCCCACGTCAGATGCACGCCCTGGCGATGAATGTTGATCAGGATTCCCACGGCCACCATGGCCGCTAACAGGCTCGATCCTCCGTACGAGACGAAGGGGAGTGGAAGTCCCTTGTTGGGCAGCAGAGCAGTGGTCACGCCCATGTTCAAGAGCGCTTCGAGGCCGAGGAGAAAAGTCAGTCCAAATCCGAGAAGCTTACCGAAGCGGTTCGGGGCGTAGGCACTGATGCACATTCCAGCAAAAATCATCACCACGAAGGCCACAATCGTGCCGATGACACCCCAGAGGCCCAGTTCCTCTCCCACCATGGGGAAAATGAAGTCCGTGTGCGCCTCGGGCAGGTAAGAGAGCTTCATGCGGCCTTCACCGAGCCCGCGACCGTCCATTCCACCGGAACCGAAGGCCAGCCAGGACACCCACTGCTGAAGCCCGATGCCATCCTTGAATTTTTCGAGGTCGAAGATGGCCATCACACGCTCGAAGCGATTCGGGGCAAACTTAATGCCCACCGCCAAAGCCGCCAAAAAAAAGCCGCCAATCGCCCCGAGAAAGCTGAAGCGTGTGCCTGCGACGAACATGATGCCTGCACCGACCGCCGCAGCGACCACGGCATTGCCTAGATCCACCTCTCCGCCAATGAGCAGCACCACACCTCCGAGAATGGCAGCCGGAAGGATCAGGCCATGCTTCACCGTACGCTCCAGATCCTGATAGGTGGCAAACCAGCCTGCCATCGCCATAATGAGGGCGATCTTGGCAAGCTCTGAAGGCTGCAAAGTCATCGAGCCTACGCCAATCCAACGCGCCGCTCCATTCACGCGCTTTGCCAGGACTGCCTTGTAGCCGAGCCACTGCGAAAAATGCCATTCATAGCAGATGAGCAGCCCCAGCACAGCGATGCCCAGCACCCACCAGCGCCATTTGTACCAGCGGTTGTAATCAATCAGCGCCGTCACCACACAAGCAGCGATGGACAGTCCCACCCACATGACCTGCTTCCAAACCGTGACATACGCCTCCCCGCCACCTTCCTTGGTAAAGAAGCTCGTGCTCGCCAGCATCGTGATGCCAAGCCCGACGAGCAGGGCGACAGAGAGGATGAGGAAGAGGACAGAGCGTTTGGCCATGGTGATGGTTTGGCAGAGATTGTAATCACTTCACGGGAATCACCAGCTTCATGCCATCACGCAGCAATTCCGGCTTGGTGATCTTGTTCGCATCCTGAAGAGCTTTCACCGTCACGCCATGACGTGAGGCAATGCCATAAAGCGTTTCATTGGGCTTCACGACGTAGGTCTTGGACTTTGCCGTCGAAGCTTCGGTGGACTTCTTCTTCACCGCAGGCTTCTCTGCCACTGCAGGAGGTGTGTAGCGCTTCACAGGAATGGCCTTCGGCACATCGTCGGCAGCTTTGGCGATGAGCCTCGGTGCTGGCTTCGACTCCACTTTGGCAGGCGGCGCCTGCTCGATCCTCGGCGTCTCAGTCTTCGCCACAGGAGCGGGCACAGGTGGCGTATCCTGCACGAGGGCCTCGGTCTTCATCACGGGTTCACCCGTGGCTTCGGATGTCACTACGGCCGGAGGTGAATCCTGGACGTTCGGAGCAACGAAGGAAACACCGTTGGTTCCAGGCGTCGGAGCCAGTTCATTGACGATGGTAGGCTGGAAGGAGAAGGTCTGCTCGCCAGGAACATTCAGAGCCATCGGCACTTCAGCCGCAGCAATGCTGGCATCCGGCGGAACAACCACAGGCAGCGCACCATCGGCACCGGCAACGCTCAGTCCGAGGGCCTTCACCACAGGTTGTTTCGGATAGCGGATGATGCTGTTGGCTTCGAGCTGAGTGCCCTTGTCGAGCATGTTCATCTTGATGAGCACATCTTCACTGACACCCAGCTTCTTCGCCACGCTGGCGATGCTGTCGCCCGAGCGCCACTCATAGGTGGAGCAGTCTTCGATCGGTATCTGCGCAGCGATATCCGCTGCATTCAATGCGGGCGGAGGGAGTGTGCTGGCGTTGGTCGAACTACTCGTGCTAATGATGCTGACAGGAGCGTTTTCTTCTCCGTTAAGCCAGTCATAGACAATGATGCCGCCAATCACGACGACGTGAATGAGCAGCATGACAAAGAACATGCGTCCCATGCCCGAGTTTGGCTCGTGCCGGTTCCACTCCTGTTCTTCGTTAACCATGGCAACGTTGTGTTTGTGTTTCTCACTCTTGGTGAGCTTCAAAATCAGTCTGTCGTTTTTCTTTTTCATGGTGTTGTCGGGTTCGTTGTTTGTGAAATCAGTTTTGTGCATCCGCAGCTCTGCGGAATGCTTCGCCGCGCTGGCCATAGCCCGTGTACATGTCGAAGGAGGAGGTGCCTGGACTCAGGATGATGCTGTCACCCGGCTGGGATAGCTCCGTGGCGATCTTCACCGCATCCGCCATGTCTGCCGCGATGCGACAAGGAAGCAGATCGGCGAAGGTGTCATGCAAGAGCTGCCTGATCTCACCGATGAGCACCATGGCGCGCACCTGACCATTCAGCGAGGCACGCAGTGGCGTGTAATCGAGTCCCTTCTGCTTGCCACCAGCGATCAGAACGATGGGGCGGTCCATCGCGCCGATGCAGGCTTCCAGCGCATGGAGATTCGTGGCCTTCGAGTCATTGATGTATTCGCGCTCGTTCAGCACGCGCACGAGTTCACAGCGATGAACTGGCGGCACATAACCCGCCACGGCGGCGAGTGCATCAGCATAAGGAACGCCATGAACATGGCAGGCCATCATCGCGGCGAGAATGTTCTCCATGTTATGCCGGCCACGCAAGCGGATGGCAGAGGCATCACCGATGCATTGGCCATCAATGAAAAATTCACCCCTGGCATAGGTAGCATTGGCTTCTGCACCATAGGCGGAGAAGGTCAGTCGCTTGGCTTGACCAGACGAGACACTCTCCCCAGCCCTGATGATGGCGACATCTTCGGCGGTCACGTTTTCAAAAATGCGTGCCTTGGCGGCGAAGTACTCGGACATCCCTGGGTAGCGGTCGAGATGATCGGGGGCGAAGTTCAGCCAGAGGCTAGCCTTGGCCCGGAAATTCTGAATGGTTTCGAGCTGGAAGCTGCTGATCTCCAAAGCCAGCACGTCGTAGTGTTCTCCTGAAGCCACGACTTCGCTCAGAGAGATGCCGTGATTGCCGCAGGGGATCGAACGTTTGCCGCAGGCTTCAAAGATATGAGCAATGAGTTCGGTGCAGGTGCTTTTGCCATTCGTGCCGGTGATGCCGACCATGGGCATGTCCGTGAGATTAAAAGCAAACTCCATCTCACCCTCCAGCGGAACACCTGCATCCGTGAACTTCTTCGGCAGCGGCCATCCTGCATCGAGTCCAGGGCTGATGATCACACGCTGGAAATCACTCGGCTTTACGGCGAGATCACGAGCCGTCTGTCCTGAGATGGCGCGGAAGTTCTCGGCATGAAGCTTGTCGAGTGCTGACTGAAGTTTCACGGCATCGCCTTCATCAATCACGGTCACCTCTGCGCCATGCAGACGGGCCAGACGCGCAGCACCGAGCCCGCTGCGTCCAGCACCGAGAATGGCGAAGTGTTGTCCTGTGAAGCGTGACATGATCAGCGAAGTTTCAGAGTCGCGAGCCCGAGCAGCGCGAAGAAGAGGGAGAGAATCCAGAAGCGGACGATGACCTGGTTTTCATGCCAGCCACCGAGTTCGAAGTGGTGGTGGATGGGGGCCATGCGGAAGACGCGCTTGCCGCGCTTTTTGAAACTGATGACCTGGATGATCACACTCATGGCCTCCATGACGAAGACGCCACCAACGAGCGCCAGCACGATCTCCTGACGGCAGGCAATGGCCACACTGGCGATGCAACCGCCCAGGGCGAGCGAGCCTGTGTCACCCATGAACATCTTGGCTGGATGAGCATTGAACCAAAGGAAGCCCAGACATGCACCCGCCAGTGCCATGGCGACGATGGGAATCTCATTCGCCAGCGAGTGATGCGGCACACCGAGGTAGCTGGAATAAAGAGCGCTGCCGGAGACATAGCCGAAAGCCGTGTAGGCAATAGCTGTCGTCAGCGAGCAACCGGTGGCGAGGCCATCTAAGCCATCTGTGAGATTCACCGCGTTCGATGCACCCACGATGATCAGCGTAAAAAAGGCGACAGCAACGATGCTCATGTCGTTAATGATCGGGCCTTTGTAGAAGGGCAGGAAAAGCGCACGCAGAGTCGAATCACCGCCGAATTCAATGAAGGCCGAATGCCCAGCTTTACTCGCCGCATCCAGTGTGGCATCCGTTGGCACAAGATAGCAAAAAACGAGCGCCGTGACGAGAGCTACACTCCCCTGCCACACAAGTTTGGTCCGTGCCGTCACACCTTTGGAGTTCTTCTTGCTGATCTTCAGGTAGTCATCATAGAACCCGAGTGCACCGAGACCGATGGTACAGAAGAGGATGTTCCAGACGAGGATGTTGTCCCACTTCGCCCACAGCAGCGTGGAGAAGACAACTGTGGCTAGGATGAGGATGCCACCCATGGTTGGCGTGCCAGCTTTCTTACCATGCAGCTCGAAAAGTTTGTGAACTTCCTCCGCTGTACGAATAGGCTGTCCGATCTTCAGAGAGATGAGTTTGCGGATCAGCCTATCCCCAAACATGAGCGAAAGGAAGAACGCTGTGATCGCCGCGCCACCAGCGCGGAAGGTGTGATACTTGAAGATGTTCAGCAGCTTGAAGACAAACGAGTCGTCGCTGATCCAATCAGCGGCTTCGAGCCAGTTTCTGAGTTCGTAGAGCCAGTAAATCATGAGTTCTGAAAGTAAGTGAGGACCTTCTCCATGCCCGTGGAGCGGCTGCCTTTGAGCAGCACCGCATCCCCCGCCTGAAGCGTGGTTTTCAAATGAACGGCACAGGCTTCGTGAGAGGCAAAGTTCTGCGTCTCGGCGAGTCCGGAAGCCTTGGCGGCTTCGCTGATCAGCGCGGCTTCGTCGCCTACAGTGAAGACGGCATCAAGAGCCTGGGCTGCGGCGTGTCTGCCGACATCACGATGACCTTCGACCGCGTGAACACCCAGTTCACCCATGCGCCCGAGCACGGCGATCTTGCGCCCTGAATTCTGCAATGCAGCAAGTGCAGATAACCCGGCCTTCATGGAGTCGGGATTGGCGTTGTAGGTGTCATCGATGAAGTGGATGCCACTCACTGATTTCGTCTCCATGCGTCCGCCGGTGAGCTTGGCGTTGCGCAATGCTTCGGCGATGTCTGCCGGGGAGACGCCCTGCGCCCAGCCCATGCAGGCCGCGAGCGCGGCATTGCCGACCATGTGATCGCCAATGATGGGCAGGAAGGTCTCCACAACTTCGCCAGCGAAGTCGAGTTTGAAGGCTGTGCCTTCTGCATTCGAACGCAGATCAAAGGCACGCACATCACCAACATTCGTGCCTGCACGAAAAACGGTGGCCTGACAATGACGGACGATGAGATCGGTAAAGGGATCGTTCGCGTTCAGTACAACGACCCCTTCGCCATGCACGTTCGCTGGCAGCGTTCCCTTTTCCCAGCCGATGGCGTCCTGGGAACCAAGGTGCTCAATGTGGGCCATGCCGACATTGGTGACGATGGCTGCATCTGGAAGAGCGATATCGACGAGCACTTTGATCTCGCCTGCATGATTCATGCCCATCTCCACGACTCCACATTCATCACCATCCTCAAAGCTGAGCAGGGTGAGAGGCACACCGATGTGGTTGTTCAGATTCCCAAACGTGGAGCGGGTTTGGAGCTTGGCAGCCATGATGATGGCCGTAAGATCCTTGGTCGAGGTTTTGCCATTGCTGCCAGTCAGACCAATGATCACAGGCTGGTGCCAGGCACGATAACCGCGCGCCATGTTTTGCAGGCCAAGCAGCGTGTCACTGACCTCGATCATGGCGCATGTGTCGGAATCGACTCCCCTGCCCCGCTCGACCAATACTGCGGCGGCCCCTGCGGCGATGACCTGCGGCAGGAAATCGTGTGCATCAAATTTATCGCCCTTCAGAGCAACGAACACGTCTCCAGACGTAACCTTGCGCGAATCGGTGATCACACGGGTTACAAGCACATCACCACGCGCGGACAGCGATCCGTCAGCGAATCTGGAGAGAGTCTGGAGGTCGATGCTTTTCATCGGCGAGGTGGAGGCCGCCTCCCATCGGTTGGGCGTGTTGGCGGCCCAAAGCGATCATCGTCTCCGCGTGGGCGGCGCATAGGATCACGGGGCGTCATGTCTCCGCCATCACGAGCGAGACGCTCGGCTTCTTTTTCCGCCTCACGTTCGGCACGTTCAGCATCACGATCACCACTGATGCGGATGAGGAGCTGTCGGACGACACGACGGTCATCGAAGTCATGCTTCATGCCCTGCACTTCTTGGTACGCTTCGTGCCCCTTGCCGGCGACGAGAATGATGTCGCCATCACGAGCGTTTTCGAGAGCAGCTTTGATGGCTTCGCGACGATCCACGATGCTGGCATGATTCTTCGGACGAGCGAATCCTTTCACGGCATCGGCGATGATGGACTCGGGTGCTTCGCTGCGTGGATTGTCGCTAGTGACAATGCAGATGTCGCTGCCCGACTCAGCCGCAGCGGCCATCTTCGGACGCTTCGAGCGGTCTCGATCACCACCGCAGCCGAACACCGTGATGATTCGGCGTGGGCGCAGTGAACGGAGAGTTTTGAGCACGTTCACAAGCGCGTCCGGCGTGTGCGCATAGTCCACGAAAACCTGGAAGCGGCTGGTGTCACCCGTCACACGTTCGAGACGCCCCGGCACCTGCGGAGAATTTTTGAGGTGCGAGATAGTTTCTCGAAGATTTAAACCGACGGAATGTGCGGCGGCGAGAGCTCCGAGTACGTTGTAGATATTGAAGTCACCGATAAGTGGCAGGCGGACGAGGAAGGAGCGGCCTTTGACCTCCAGTTCAAAGGTGGAACCGGTCATGTCGTAGCGCGGATTCACGGCTCGGTAGTCGGCACCGACGCCAAAGCCGAACTTGGTGATGCGTCCTGTGCTTTCGTAGCGGGTGATGAGCTTGCGGCCCCAGGCATCGTCGAGGTTGATGACCATCTGCCCTTTCGGCTGTGAGGCGATGGTTTCAAACAGGCGAACCTTGGCGGCATAGTAGGCCTCCATCGTGCCGTGATAGTCGAG
>JBILPY010000539.1:0-3538 GCA_044373575.1 Prosthecobacter sp.
GGAGAACGGGGGCAACTGCTTGACAAATCATCGCGTGCTTCAGGTTCCTCTGTGTATCGGTTTCTTTAAGAGATATCTTCAGCACCTAAGGCATCGCCGCCAGCGCTTTCTTGCGTTCTATCCGCCGGTCTGCTGGCTCACGTTCGCTGCCGATTTCATCCCCAGTTTCTCTGCCAGCCAGGCCTGTGCCTGCCGCTCACCACGCTCTCTCACCGGTGCCTGCCATGGATGTTCCATTCTTTTTCCCTTTCGAAGCGCCGGTGACCGGCGCGGTATTGATATAACCGGGATTGCCCGATTCGAGTTGGTAGGCGGCCGCAGTATCCGTGGCTCCGAAATAAATATTGGGGTCCTTGAGGAAAAAGCCTTCGTCAAAACGGACGACCTTCATGCAGCCCAAACCCTCCCGCGTCCTGTCTCAGTCGAAAAGGGCGTGTCACATGCTTTTTTTGCGGTGGCAGCAAAACCACAAGCGGCATCCGCCATCACTTTCGCAGAGACAGCAAAATGACATGCGACCTTCGTTCAGAAGGTTTTTCCTCACCTTACTGTGGGGTCGTCGGCAGCAGCCATGCCGCCCCATGCGGGTGGGCAGGCACAAAATGGCACTCGGGGCGCAATTGCAGAACGGACTTCCGAGGTCGTTCCCCGGATGTGTTGCTCAAATGCAAACCGTACCACCATTACCCGCGATCCTCAGTTGCAGAACCCACGTAGGGGCTCGGCGCAAGGGATCATCTCTCGGAACATCGCCCCTTGGGCTTGGTAGAAGCTGACTGCCAGAGACAGCCACCTCGTTCTGGGAACACACCCTTCAGGGTTTCGGGATCAGCCGACGCTGGTGCTGACGTAGGCGCGGAGATCGAAGTCCTCCGCCACCTTGTCTGCCTGCCAGCGGCCGTCTGCATTGAGACGGAAGGTGCCGATCCAGCGTTGATGCCAGGACTCGGGCTCGATCATGCTGAGATGTCTTTTGCCCTCGATCTCGTAGAGGTGATAAACCTCGCCCGTCACGGGCTCGAAGCCGAACTGGGATTCATAGATGAGTTTGTTCCAGTTGAAGGCGTCGATGACTTTTAAATAGGCTTCGCGCAGCTCCACAAGCTCCTGCTGGAGTTCCCGCTCCACGCGGGTGATGCCGCGGCTTTTGAAGTTCGTCAGATCCTGCGGAATGATTTTTGCCGCTAGGCGTGACGAAGGGTAGGGGAGGTAATTGGTGCGAGGGTCCGTCTGGGAAAGATCGCGGTCGATGGGGTCATCCTGAGTCATTGTCATCATGAGTGGAGGTTTACGCCTGTCAGGTGAGGGTGGCCGGTGATGTTTTGTTTTCAAGCAAAGGGCTGACGAGAGGATTGCCATGCCAGTTCCGGCAAGGTAGTTTGCCGCGAAATGAAACCACGTCTCCTGCTTTGCCATCTGAGCTGTTTATTGGCGGCCTGTACATCCTCCTCCGTTCCCACTCCCGAGCAGCTTGATGCCTTGGAACAGAAGCTTCGTGCCGAGAATCAGCCACTGTATGCTGAGCTGAGTCAGCGCCGCACGTCAGGCCAGCTCAGTCAGGCTGAGTATGAGACCGAGCGCGCCAGCCTGGATCATCGCGTGCTCGCCAAGGTGGATGCCATGGCTTGGAGCCGTCACGCCCTGGTACAGAGTGAGATGAAGGCCAATGGCATCCCTACCCCGGATCAACCTGTGGTTCTCGAAGCTCCCGGGGCTGGGACCGTGCAGGGCTCGCTCTATTCATCCTCGCGTATCAATGGACTGGGAAACCAGATCCAAGGGAACATGATGCGTGATTTGGGAGGTGGAAATTTCAACCAGCGTCGCGCTGGGACGATTTACGATCCGCAGTGACACACGCCACCTGCTGCTGGCGATGAGTCCGAATCACTTGGAAACAGTGGCCTCAGTGGTGATCGGACAGACCATGCGTTGTCTTCCCGATTCGATCCGCTCTGCCGCCGGGGAATGTCTTGTTGAGGTGGCATGGATGGAAAGCGCGGCACTGAATGAAGAGGGGTTGTCAGATGATTTACTCGGTCTTTTTGAGGGCTGTTCCCATGGTGAGGATCGCCATGCCGCCAGTCTGGGGGACCTTCCTCGTATCCGGCTTTTTTTGGACAATCTATGGGACTACGCAGGCCGTGACCGGGCGCGGTTTCGCGAAGAGGTGCGCATCACTCTGCTCCACGAACTCGGTCACTATCTCGGCCTCAATGAGCAGCAGGTGGAGGAGCTCGGACTGGCCTGATGGCAAATGCGACTTCCCATTTTTGTCCTGTTCATGCATAATTTCACCACGATGACTTGGTACTTCAACAACGACGGCACCGCAGATGGTCCCCATGACGAATCCGCGATGCTCACCTTGATCCAGGCAGGACGGGTAGGTAAGGGCACCCTGATCTGGCACTCCGGGCTGGATCTTTGGCAGGAGGCGGGTGCGCTGAAGGCCGCATGGTGGCAGCAGCCGGTGCCGCCACCCGCCGCTCCTGCGAATCTCGATGGTAAAGCCTCCACCTCGCATCGCAGTCCTACGCCGCTGGCACCCACCGAGCAGATTGCCAAGAGCAAAAGCGTGGGATTCCTGAAACGTTTATTTGGAAGGAAAGACAAGCCCTGAATGCTTCGCGGCTTTGCCCTTGTTGTCCCACTTCGGCGTTTGGATTCATCAAGGCGCGAGCCGCCCAAACTTTTTCTCCAATTCCTTCAAAGACATCTGGATGAGTGTGGGACGACCATGGGGGCAGCAGTAGGGCATTTCGCAGGCAAATAGATCACGCAGCAGAGCCTCGATCTCGGGGGTGGAGAGCTTGTCATTGGCCTTGATGCTGTGGCGGCACACGGTGGTGGCGATCATGTCCTCGCCGAGGCGTAGATTGGAGCCTTTGGCACTGAGCGTTTGAAGTTCTTCGATAATTTGGTCGAGCCAAGAGAGCGGATCGTCGGTCTTGAGGAAGGTGGGCAGAGCCTCGACCTTGAAGATGTTTGGACCGAAGGGTTCAATATCAATGCCAAGACGTCCGAGCGTCTCCTGATGGCGTCGCAGGATGTCAGCATCACGTGGGCTGACCTGTAGCGTGAGCGGCATGAGCAGCCGCTGTGAGGGAACTCCTCCCTGCTCCATGGCACGGCGCATTTTCTCGAAGTTCACCCGCTCGTGGGCGGCGTGCTGATCCATTAGCACGAGACCTTCAGTGCTCTCGAGTAAAATATACAGCCTGTGCAGCACGCCGATGATGCGGAAGTCTGGTCTTTCCGGCTTGGGTGCAGGTGTCGGTTTTTCCTCAGGCACCTGATCGGGAGAAACCGGAGTTTCCAAAGGTTCATCTGGGGAGGATGCCCCCCTGGCAGGAACGATCACTGGGGCGGGCTCAGGTAGGAAGACTCTTGATGGGGGTGCCGGTGTGGAGCTTGTCGGATCTGTTTTGAGGACGAATGGCACGGCTGGCGTGTGCATTGCGAAGCTTTGCTGCTGAGGCGTGGCTATCACAGGCAACGTGGCACGAGGCGCGGAGGATGGCGAAGTGTGACCCTC
>JBILPY010000088.1:0-11516 GCA_044373575.1 Prosthecobacter sp.
TCCCGCTTCTACGCCTCCTCCATTGGCAAGAAACTTCTCGTCGCCGTCACTGGCGCAGCCCTCGTCGTCTTTGTGCTCGGGCACATGATCGGCAACCTGCTCATCTTTGCCGGGCAGGATGCCATCAACGAATACGGCCACCTGTTGCAAACTTCGCTCCACGGAGCAGGTGTGTGGATCGCCCGCATCGGCCTGCTCGCAGCCGTCGGCATCCATATCATCGCCACCGTGCATCTCACGAAGCAGAACCGCGAGGCCCGCAAAGACGGCTATGCCAAGCACAAGGCGCAGGTCTCTGGCAAGGCCTCCCACACGATGATCTGGAGCGGCCTGACCATCCTAGCCTTTGTGGTGTATCACCTCCTGCACTTCACCGCGCGCGTCGGCAATGAGTACAACAGCGCCGCTTACAAAGTCGATCTCCACGGCGAGTCCGTGCACAACGTCTATAAGATGGTGATCGACGGCTTCTCCTGGGCTCCTGCCTCTATCTTCTACATCATCGCCATGGTGCTGCTTTACAGCCACCTGAGCCACGGCGTGAGCAGCCTCTTCCAGACGCTCGGCCTCACCACTCATCGCACTTCGCCGGTCTACAAGTTCTTCGGTCACGCCTACGCCACGCTGATCCTCGTGGGCAACTGTTCCATCCCCGTCGCCATCTGGCTCTTCGGCTACGGTCGCTGATCCGCTTCATTCTTTGAAATCTGAAATCTGAAATTTCCAATGATTGACTCCAAGATTCCCTCCGGCCCGATGGCCATGAAGTGGTCCAAGCACAAGCAGGACTCCAAGCTCATCAACCCGAAGAACAAGCGCCGCTACACCGTGCTCGTCGTGGGCAGTGGTCTGGCCGGTTCCGCCGCCGCCGCAACGCTCTCGGAGCTGGGTTACAATGTGAAGTGCTTCTGCTTCCAGGACAGCCCGCGTCGCGCCCACTCCATCGCCGCCCAGGGCGGGATCAATGCTGCGAAGAACTACCAGAACGATGGCGACAGCGTGCACCGTCTCTTCTACGACACCGTCAAAGGTGGTGACTTCCGCGCCCGTGAATCCAACGTGCATCGTCTCGCTGAAGTCAGCGTGAACATCATCGACCAATGCGTGGCCCAGGGCGTGCCCTTTGCCCGTGAATACGGTGGCGCTCTAGCCAACCGCTCCTTCGGTGGCGCGCAGGTCAGCCGCACCTTTTATGCTCGTGGCCAGACCGGGCAGCAGCTCCTCCTCGGTGCCTACTCCGCACTGAACAAAGAGATCAATCGCGGCGGTGTGAAGATGTACAACCGCACCGAAATGCTCGATGTCGTGGTCGTCGATGGACACGCCAAAGGCATCATCACCCGCGATCTCGTCACCGGTAAGATCGAAGCCCATGCTGGCGACGCCGTGCTGCTTTGCACCGGCGGATACGGCAACGTCTTCTATCTCTCCACGAACGCGATGGGCTGCAACGTCACCGCCACATGGCGTGCCCACAAGAAGGGTGCGTATTTCGCGAACCCCTGCTACACGCAGATCCACCCGACCTGCATTCCTGTCAGCGGCGAGTATCAGAGCAAGTTGACCCTCATGTCCGAGTCCCTCCGCAACGACGGACGGATCTGGGTGCCAAAGAATAAGGCTGATGTCGGCAAACCCGCCGCTCAAATCCCTGAAGCTGACCGCGACTACATCCTGGAGCGGAAGTACCCAAGCTTCGGTAACCTCGCCCCGCGCGACATTTCCTCCCGCGCTGCCAAGGAAGCCTGCGATGCAGGTCTCGGCGTCGGCCCTGGTGGACGTGGCGTGTATCTCGACTTCGCGGAAGCCATCGGCCAGTTCGGCCAGAAGACCATCGCCGAGCGCTACGGCAATCTTTTCGACATGTATGAAAAGATCACCGGCGAAAGCGGCTACAAGCAGCCGATGCGCATCTACCCAGCCGTGCATTACACGATGGGCGGCCTCTGGGTGGACTACAACCTCATGAGCAGCCTCCAAGGACTGCATGTGCTCGGCGAAGCCAACTTCTCCGACCACGGCGCGAATCGCCTCGGTGCCTCCGCTCTGATGCAGGGCCTCGCGGATGGTTACTTCGTCATCCCCACGACCATCGCTCCATACCTCGTCACGCAGACTCCCGGCAGCGTCACCACCAGCCATCCCGAGTTCCAAAAAGCTCTCGAAGACTCGAAGGCCCGCACCAGCCGCTTCCTGAATAATAAAGGCAAACGCAGTGTGGACAGCTTCCACCGCGAGCTCGGCCTTCTCGTTTGGGACAAATGTGGCATGGCCCGTGACAAAGCTGGTCTCGAAGAAGCCCTGCGTAAAATCCCCGAACTCCGCGAAGAGTTCTGGAACAATGTCATCGTCCCTGGCTCCGGCGACGCCGCGAACCCCGAGCTCGAAAAAGCCGGTCGCGTGGCCGACTTCATGGAGTTCGCCGAACTGCTCTGCCAGGACGCCCTCCACCGCGAAGAAAGCTGCGGCGGTCACTTCCGCTCCGAGCATCAATACCCCGATGGGGAAGCCAAACGCGATGACGAAAACTTCGCCTATGCCGCCGCTTGGGAATACTCCGGCGACCTCGCCAAACCCACGCTGAACAAAGAGCAGCTCACCTTCGAGGAAGTCCACCTCGCCGTGCGCAGCTACAAGTGATCCCTCTGACCTGAACGACTCTCGCAATCTCCCTCATGTCCCTCCTCAACCTCCAACTCAAAGTCTGGCGTCAGAACCGTGGTCAGCCCGGCCACTTCCAGGACATCGACGCTCCCGAGATCCCCGATCATGCCTCCTTCCTGGAGATGATGGACATCGTCAATGAGCGCCTCATTGCCAAAGGCATGGAGCCTGTGGCTTTCGACCACGACTGCCGCGAAGGCATCTGCGGCATGTGCTCCATGCAGATCAATGGCGTGCCCCACGGCCCTGAAAAAGCCACCACGACCTGCCAGCTCCACATGCGCAAGTTCCGCACGGGCGACACCATCTGGATTGAGCCTTTCCGCGCTACGGCTTTCCCAGTCATCAAAGATCTCATCGTCGATCGCGGTGCCTTTGATCGCGTCCAGCAGGCCGGTGGTTTTGTCACCGTCCGCACCGGCTCCGCTCCTGAAGCCAACGCCATCCTCATCGGCAAAGAAGTCGCTGATGCCGCCATGGATGCCGCCGCCTGCATCGGCTGCGGTGCCTGTGTCGCCTCCTGCAAAAACGCCAGCGCCATGCTCTTCGTCTCCGCGAAAGCCGGTCAGCTCAACTCGCTGCCTCAGGGCCAGCCCGAAAAGGACAAGCGCACGCTCGCCATGGTCCGCCAGATGGACAAAGAAGGCTTCGGCAACTGCACCAACCAATACGAGTGTGAAGCTGCCTGCCCGAAAGAGATCAGCGTCCGCTGGATCACCAAGCTCAACCGCGACTACGCCGTCGCTGCGATGAAGGAAGCCTTCGTCGGTCAGCAGGATCGTGCCGAAGGCGGCGAGTAAATCGCCCCTCGGGAGTCGCCCTCAAGACAACTGCCTCTTTGTTCGACAAGGAGGTAGAATCGTCTATTCTCGCGCCCCTTCCCAAACCCTATGAAAAAGAAAATCGTCCTCGCCTACTCCGGCGGCCTCGACACCTCCGTCCTCCTTTCCTGGATCAAAGAAACCTACGATGCTGAAGTGATCGCCTTCTGCGCGAACATCGGCCAGGACGACGAACTCAAAGGTCTGAACGCCAAGGCCAAGAAGACCGGCGCTTCGAAGATCTATGTCGATGACCTTCAGGAGGAGTTCGCCAAGGACTTCATCTTCCCGATGATGCAGGCTGGCGCGATCTATGAAGGCCAGTATTTCCTCGGCACTAGCATCGCACGTCCGCTGATCGCCAAACGCATGGTGGAGATCGCCAAGGCTGAAGGTGCCACCGCCATCGGCCACGGAGCCACGGGCAAAGGCAACGATCAGGTCCGCTTCGAGCTCACCACCGCCGCTCTCGCTCCTGATCTGGAAATCATCGCCCCATGGCGTGACGAGCGCTTCCGCACGCAGTTCCCCGGCCGTGTGGAGATGATCAAGTACTGCGAAGACAAAGGCATCCCCATCCAGGCCAGTGCGAAGAAGCCTTTCTCCATGGACCGCAACCTCCTGCACATCAGCTACGAGGCCGGCATCCTCGAAGATCCTTGGTTCAATGCCGGTGATGTGAAGTATCGCGACTACTTCACCACGCTCTCCGTCTTCCCCGAAGACGCCCCCGACAAGGCTGAGTACGTCGTGCTCGACTTTGACAAAGGCAACTGCGTCGCCGTGAACAGCAAGCCCATGAATCCTCTCCAGGTCATGAAGGCGCTGAACAAACTCGGCGGTAAACACGGCGTCGGTCGCGTTGACATGGTGGAGAACCGCTTCGTCGGCATGAAGAGCCGCGGCGTCTATGAAACTCCCGGCGGTGCCATCCTCCACTTCGCTCATCGCCAGATCGAAAGCCTCACCATGGACCGCGAAGTCATGCATCTGCGTGACAGCCTCGTCCCCGAGTATGCCAAGCTCGTGTACAACGGCTTCTGGTATGCGCCCGAGCGTCTCGCCCTCCAGGCCCTCGTCACCGAGAGCCAGAAGAACGTCTCCGGCACTGTCCGTGTGAAGCTCTACAAAGGCGGCATCCACGCCGCTGGCCGCCAATCCCAGTTCAGCCTCTACAATCCGCACATCGCCACGATGGAAGCGGACCCCACGAAGGCCTACAACCAGGACGACGCCACTGGCTTCATCCGCCTCAATGGCCTGCGCCTCCGCGTGAACTCCCGCGTGAATGGCACCAAGAACCTGGGCAACTGATCCAGCTCTGAATCAACACCACCGCCAGTCGGATGCCTTGCATCTGGCTGGCGGTTTTTCGTTGAACGAGATCCTGCTCACCTCACTAGCAATTCCTCACCGCGGTAGATCACGCGTTCGACCAGGCCTTGCAGCGTCTTGTCGAGGAAGGGCGTATTGACGCTCTTCGACTTCATGAAGTCTCGAGTGAAGGTGGTGGTGCGAGCAGGATTGAAGAGGATAAATTCGGCCACGCCACCATCTTTGATCGGCACGGGTGCGAGCTTCATGAGACGGCGGGGTTCGGCGCTGTAGCGCTTCACGATGAGGCCCCAGTCGAGGATGCCTTTGCTGATGAAGTGATCGTAAAGGCTGGGCAGCGCGGTTTCGAGCCCAGTGATGCCGAAGGGGGCGCTGGCGAAGTCCTGGTTCTTCTCGAAAGGCGTGTGCGGAGCGTGGTCAGTGGCGATGACATCAAACCACCCGTCTTTGAGCCCTTGGAGCAGCGCGGCGTTGTCCTCGGGCGTGCGCAGCGGCGGGTTCATCTTGTAGTGCGTGTCGTAGTTGCCGATGTGCTCGTGATTGAAGAGGAGATGATGCGGCGCGATCTCGCAGGTGACACGGATGCCGCGATCCTTGGCGCGCTTAATCGTCCTCATGCCCTCGGCGGTGGTGACGTGCTGGATGTTGAGATGCACGCCGGTGTATTCGGCGAGGCGGATGTCTCGGGAGATGGAGATCTCCTCGCTGATGCTGGGGATGCCTGGAAGTCCGAGGGCGTAGCTGATCTTGCCCTCATGCATGCAGCCTTTGCCCGAGAGTTCTTTGACTTCGCAGTGGCTGGCCAGCGGCAGATCGAAGTCGCGCGCATACTCCATGGCGCGGCGGAGCACCTGGGGATTGTCCACGGGGAAACCATCATCAGTGAGCATGACCGCTCCTGCGGACTTCATGCCGGCGATGCCCGCGAGTTCCTCGCCTTTGCGGCCCTTGGTGATGGCACCGGTGGTGTAGATGCTGGCTCCGATGCGGGCTCGGCGGGCGCTTTCTAAAACGGTGCGCACGACGCCCGCGTTGTCGATGGCAGGCGAGGTGTTCGGCATCATGACGAAGCCGGTGACGCCGCCATTGATCGCGGCTTCCGCGCAGGTGGCGATGTTTTCCTTCTCCTCCTGGCCGGGCTCGCGGGCATGGACATGGATGTCAAACATGGCAGGCATGAGAATGCGGCCCGTGCAGTCGATGACTTCGCAGTCGGTCACGCCCGTGATCTGAGGAGCCACGCCGATGATCTTGTCCCCTTCGACGAGCACATCACCGAGTTGGAGTGTGGAGCTGTCTTCGGAAGCAATCTGGGCTTGGCGGTAGAGGCGTTTCATGCGGGAAAGGTGCCCCGATGATGGCGAAGCCAGCGCTTCGGGCAAGGGCAGGCTTCACCCGCGATGCCTCACAGCTTCACTTCGCCGCTGATCTTGCCATTGCTGGCGTCCCAGACATGTACTTTGCCATCGAAGGTGCCCACGAAGACCCACTTGGAATCGCCCGTGATGACCACGCTCGTCAGTGGTTCGCCGACGCTCGACATCTTGCGCTCCTTGCTTGCCTCGCTGCGTTGGGTGCCGTCGTGCTTCTTCAGATCGGTGTGAACACTGCCGCTGCCTTTGTCCGTAACGACGACCAGCGATTTCCCATCGGGCGTCCAGTCGAGGGCGGAGAAAGCGATCTTTTTGTCGCCGAGCGTGGCGTCTTGTTCACGGCTGGCGACATCCCAGACCTTCACTTCACGATCCGCGCTCGCCGTGGCGATCTGGGTGGCATCGTGATTGAAGGCTGCGGAGAGGACGTGATTGGTGTGGCCTTCAAAGAACGAGATGAGTTTTTGATTCGAGGCATCCCATAGCTTCGCCATCTTATCGGCACCGCCGCTGAGCAGTCGGTCGCCCTTGTTGGAGAGTTGGAGAGACAAGACATTGTCCTCATGAGCTTTCCAGGTGGTCATCAGCTTTCCAGTTGAGGCTTCAAACTTGCGGATAAAGCCAGCTCCGCCCGTCTCGCCATCGGCAGCAAAGACCGATGTGCCTGCGGCATCAAAGGCGACGGCGGTGATGCTGCCAACGAGTGAATCCGTGAGTGGGCGCACCTGCTTCAGCGTGGTGGCATCCCAGAGGATCAGGCGCTGGAAGCCGCCTGAAACGATCCACTTTCCATCGCGGCTCCAGGCCAGGGAGGTCACGGGTTCGGTGTGGCCTTCGAGCTTTCCAAGCACGGGACGCTCTGGCTTCGATAGATCGACCAGCACCACCGAGTTTGCCCGTGCGATGGCGAGGCGCTTTTCATCCGGTGAAAGCACGAGCGCGAGCACGGGCTGATAGCTCGCAGGCATGGCGGCGAGTTTCACCGGCTTCGGCTTTGGAGCTTCATCGAAGACGGTGGCATCCCACGCTGCACCACCATCGATCCACGATTTCAAAGCAGCGATCTCAGCGGCGGCGAGATCCTTCTTCGGCGGCATGTGAGGGTCGCCATCTTTCAGGCAGAGCTGGTAAAGCAAGCTTTCGGCAGCTTTCCCGGGCTTCACGGGCACGCCGTTATCGCCGCCCTTCATCATCTTTTCATGCGTGGTCAGCAGCAGACCACCCTTGGCCTTGCCCGGTTTGTGACAGCCCACGCACTGATCCCGCAGCACCCGCATGGCGGGTTTTGGATCAGCGTGGAGCAGGGCAGGGATGAGGAGGCTGGCGAGCAGGAGTCGGGGGGAATGCGGCACGGAATGAGATACGCTTCAACACCCGCGAGTCCTTGCGCCTTACTCGCCAATCCACACGGGCGTTCCCACAGGCACGAGACCGAAAAGCTCGATCACTTCGCGGTTCCGCATCCGCACACAACCGTGGCTCAGCGGCCTGCCGACGCCGTTTTCGTTGTTCGTGCCGTGGATGTAAATGTAGCGCAGGAAGGTGTTCGCATTGTGCGGCTCCACGCCATGCAGCCAGAGGATGCGCGTAAGCACGAGGTCTGACTATGTCTCCATACCAGGTGTCCACTGGCCCACGGGCTGGCGGGATTTGAAAATGGTGCCGCATTCCGCTGCGTCGCCGTGCTTTTCCTTCACGATGAAGCTGCCCAGCGGGGTTTTGTTGCTGCCCTCCATGGACCCGAGGCCAAACTTGGAGGTCGAGCAATCCCAGGATCTCACTAGGCGCTGCCCGTCATACAAATGCAGGCGCTGGGTGCCGATACTGACTTCGATTCGGAGGGAGGCTGGAGTCATGTGGGCATGATGGGACGCGGATCTTGTCGTTCAAGAGCGTTTTGCCACGCAAGAACGGTGCATTGATGGGCAAGGCAGGACGAGAAGCACCGGTCAGGCAGCGCTTGAATGAGGGCCAATGGAAGTTTTCGCCGTCACCATCTTTGTCAGCCTCATGTTCGCCGTCCTTTTTGCGGCGCTGTTTCTGGCGGAGCGCTCGCAGAAGCGACGCGGCAGCATCGAACAGATGGCCCTCCTGCCACTCGACGATTCCGGCCACATCACCGCAGCTATTTCCACTCCCTCCCACTCCCATGACCAGCACATCCGCCACTAAAGTCCCCATCGAGTTCAACGACAAAGTCGTCCGCCAGTTCATGCTGGCCTCGATTATCTTCGGCGTCGTCGCCATGCTCGCCGGGGTGTTCATCGCCAGTCAGCTGAACTTCCACCAGCTCAACCTCGCCGAATGGCTCACCTTTGGCCGTCTGCGTCCGCTGCACACCAATGCCGCCATCTTCGCCTTTGTGGGGAACATGATGTTTGCTGGTATCTACTACTCCACGCAGCGACTCTGCAAATGCCGTATGGGCAATGACACGTTGTCCGCCATTCACTTCTGGGGCTGGCAGGCTATTATCGTAGCTGCGGCGATCACGCTGCCGCTCGGTTTGTCACGCGGGAAGGAATACGCCGAGCTCATCTGGCCCATCAACATTGCAGTGGCGCTGATCTGGGTGGTGTTTGCCGTCAATTTCTTCCTCACGCTGCACAAGCGCAACGAGCCCAGCCTTTACGTCGCTCTTTGGTTCTACATCTCGACCATCATCACTGTGGCGATGCTCTACATCGTCAATCATCTCTCCATCCCCACGAGCTGGACGCACAGCTACGGCATCTTCGCCGGCGTGCAGGATGGTCTGGTCCAGTGGTGGTATGGTCACAATGCCGTCGCCTTCTTCCTCACGACGCCGATTCTCGGCATCATGTATTACTTCCTGCCGAAAGCGGCGGAACGTCCGGTCTATTCCTATCGCCTCTCCATCGTTCACTTCTGGTCCCTGGTTTTCCTCTACATCTGGGCAGGTCCTCATCATCTGTTGAATACCGCGCTGCCAAAGTGGCTGCAAATGCTCGGTATGTTCTTCAGTCTCATGCTCTGGGCTCCAAGCTGGGGTGGGATGCTCAATGGTCTCCTCACTCTCCGAGGTGCTTGGGACAAGCTCCGCACGGACCCCGTGATCAAGTTCTTCATCGCCGCAGTGACCTTCTATGGCATGTCCACCTTTGAAGGGCCGCTTCTCTCGATCCGCGCCGTCAATTCACTCTCCCACTACTCCGACTGGACCATCGGTCACGTCCATAGCGGTGCTCTCGGCTGGAATGGTTTCATGGCCGCTGGCCTCTTCTACTGGTTGGCTCCCCGCCTTTGGAATACGAAACTCTATTCCGTCAACATGGCGAACTTTCACTTCTGGATCGGCACCTTTGGCATCCTTCTCTATGTCGTCGCCATGTGGATCAGCGGCATCATGCAGGGCCTCATGCTGAACCAGGTCACGGCGGATGGTCTCGCGCTGAAAAACACCTTCCTCGATACCCTGCAAGCCATCCGTCCGCTCATGGGCCTGCGTGTCATCGGCGGTGCCATGTTCCTCGTCGGCTGGATCGTGATGTGCATCAATCTTTGGAAAACCATCCGCTCGGGCAAGCCAACCAACGAAGTGCGTGAGATCGCTGTGCTTCAGCGTGGCACCGTCGATACCATGGGCATGAAGGAGACCTTCATCAATGATCCGCTCACCTACACTGTCGGTGGATTGCTCCTCGTCTTTGGTTGGATCTTCCTGCCTCCAGGTGCGGACATCGCCTCTCTGATTTGTGCCATCATCTTCGGCTTCATGGCCGTGCGTCGCTTCCAGCAGACGAGCAAGACCTGGGCTTTCTGGTATGAGAAGCTTTTGCACAACTATCTACCCTTCACCGTGCTGACCTTTGTGGCCGTCGTGATCGGTGGTCTGATCCAGATCATCCCCACGGTCACCGTGAACAGCGCGAAGAACGTCGAAGATCGCATCCAGAAACTCTATGAACCTCTCGAACTCGCAGGCCGTGATATCTACGTCAGCGAAGGCTGCTACAACTGCCACTCGCAGATGATCCGCACTCTCGTGCCAGACGTCATGCGCTATGGTGACTACTCCCGCCTCGGCGAGAGCATCTACGATCATCCCTTCCAGTGGGGTTCGAAGCGCACCGGTCCCGATCTCGCCCGTGAAGGCGGCGTGCGTCCCGACTCCTGGCACTACGAGCACATGATGGACCCACGCTCCATGTCCCCTCAGTCAAACATGCCTCCCTATGCGCATCTGAAGGACAAGCCTTTCGATCAAAAAGCCCTGCCCAAAAAGATCGCCGTCCTTCGCCAGCTTGGCGTGCCTTATCCTCCGATGGACGCCACCGCCATCAAGATGAAGGCGCTCGAACAGGGCGTGAAGATCGCCGAAGAGCTGAAGAAATCGAACATCCAGGTCCGTCCCGACAGCGAGATGGTCGCCATCATCGCCTACTTGCAGAAGCTCGGCCAGTTCGAGCAGCCTGCTGTGGAAGACGCGCTCAAAGCCAAAGGGCAGGGGATTCCGTTCCCGCTCAGCCCGGTCATCCCTGACAAGGCACGCAGTGCAGCCATCCTCAAGTAACCCCGATCTTTTCCCGCCATGTACAAGCGCATCATTTATGAAAACTGGCACGTCATCGTGCCCCTGCTGTCCTTCGCCACCACGGTTCTCGTCTTCGGCATCATGACCGTTCGCGGCATGCTCCTTCGCAAGGACAAGGCCGAGCACATGTCCAACCTGCCACTCGAATAACACGCCATGGACTCTCAAAAACCAAAATCTCCCAATGAGCCGCAACTCCGCGATCATATCTATGACGGCATTCAGGAGTATGACCAGAAGCTCCCGAACTGGTGGCTCTTCACCCTCTACATCACCATCATCTGGTTCATCGGTCACTGGGTCTGCTACTACCAGTTGGGCATCGGCAGCAGTGATACCGATGCCATCGACAAAGTCGTCGCCGAGATGCAAACCGCGCGTGACAAGCAGATGGAGTCCATCGACGACAAGCAGCTCTGGGATATGTCCCGAGATCCCGCCGTAGTGGCAGCAGGAAAAGCCACCTTCATGACTCCTGGTATGTGCGTCACTTGCCATGGTCCTGATCTCACCGCGACACTCGCTGGAGTGAAACTCCCCGGCCAGCCGCTGCACGATCAGGAGTGGAAATTTGGCGGCAAGCCCACCGAGATTTTCAAGATCGTCCGTAAAGGCTCCCCTGACATCACCAAGGGAATGGCCGCTTGGGAAGGCGTACTCGGCATGAAGAGAGTCAGTGAAGTCGTCGCCTTTGTGCTCAGTCACCACAAGGAAGGTGAGCCCATCACCCGCGCGCCGGATGCCCCCCCTGTGGTTCCGGTCAAATAA